>NZ_JAFCXL010000020.1:0-99664 GCF_049898325.1 Massilia sp. DWR3-1-1
TACATAGCGGCGCTGGCCGACTTCCCCCTCCAAATAGCGGGCAGAAAACGCGCCAATTACCGTGCCAAGCAGCTGTACCAGCAAAGCTAGGATCAGGCTCAAAGATGTTGCCATCACAGTGCTTGGCCAAGCTACGCCATTTGCACCCACCAAAAGCGACATACCGATGAATGCCAGCGCGCAAATCGAAACAGCCTGAAATTGGCGCCACAGTTCCGGCGTCGAGATCCAGTGAAGTCGGGTCAGTCCGGCCAACGCAGCCATCAAAACTACCGGTGCCAAAGCAAAAGTTAAATACAAAACCTGAGAAATATCCATCGTAAAACCCTTTTTATTGGATTGCGAGGATGATGCTAGTAAAATATACTTCTGTAAAATAGATTAAAACGAACAATTTCATATCTAAAAAAGAACGATGAAACTTAATCAACTCAATTTCCATCACCTA
Organism: Massilia sp. DWR3-1-1; assembly: GCF_049898325.1. Classification (NCBI taxonomy): domain Bacteria; kingdom Pseudomonadati; phylum Pseudomonadota; class Betaproteobacteria; order Burkholderiales; family Oxalobacteraceae; genus Massilia; species Massilia sp. DWR3-1-1. The sequence continues at coordinate 449 of NZ_JAFCXL010000020.1, forward strand.
TTTTATTTCTGGCGGGTTGCCAAGCTCGGACACCTGACCAGGGCTGCTGAGGAGCTACACACCTCGCAATCAGCAGTTTCGGTTCAGATTCGCCAGTTGGAGGGGTGGATTGGCGAGGACTTGTTTATTCGCGAAGGCCGCCGACTAATACTGACCGACGCGGGGCAACTTGTGCAGGCGTATGCCGACAACATCTTCGGTCTCGGCGAGGAAATGGTGGGACGCTTAGAAGGCCGCTCAGCAGGCATTGCCCGCCTTCGTGTGGGTAGCGTAGCCACTCTGTCACGCAACTATCAGGAAAACTGGATTCGACCTGTGCTTACAAACCCCGCCGTGGTGTTGACACTGGAGTCTGGGCTGTTGGAGGGCCTGCTGGCACGGCTGGTAGAGCACCAGTTAGATGTGGTACTAGCCAATGAGACCGTTCCGGCTGATCCTGATCGCCCATTGCACTGCCGGTTTTTGGGCAGCCAGCTGATTTCGCTGGTAGGTCCTGCGAGCAATTGGGCATCGCAAGGTCTGCGCATTCCGGAAGACCTCAATGGCTTGGACATTGCGTTGCCAGGCCCCCGGCATGCCTTGCGAGCCCAATTCGACGCACTATGTGCAACGTCAGGTGTTAGCCCCAAACTACGAGCCGAGGTGGATGACATGGCCATGCTTCGCCTAATTGCGCGCGATAGTGGCTGGCTGACATTGTTGCCCGAAGTGGTGGTTCAGGATGAGCTGCGTTCCGGAATCCTCGTCGTCGTGGGCCAGTCAACAGCCCTGATGGAACGCTTCTACGCCATCACGACGCCGCGTCGGCACCGCATCGAAGTGCTTGAGCAGTTGCTTACTGGTGCGCCCGCAACCTAATCGCACAATAAATGCTTCAAGCCGATAGGTGAAGGTTTACACAATAAGTTATTATTATTTTACCTTTCGGTTACCGCGACAACCGAATCGCTTGGTTAGCAACTGAGTTTTGCTAAACCGTTAATATTATCTGTGGTTGCGGCAGGTGCGATAAGCCTTAGTTTTTTTCTGTCATCACTAATGCTCAGGTTTTCTTACTTAGCGTAGTGGCGACTGTTGTACGAACTTAGCGCGCAAGTGAACATTAGTGTGAACTTTTTCGTCACACAAATTTCATTTCCGCATTGACGAATAAAATAAATAAGAATCAATTTTTGCTAAACGTCACCATGATTTTGGACTTACCGTCCCAATAGCCATTAGTGTTGGTCGACAAAATAAATATCCTTGCATGAGATCTATACCAATTTCGTGCAAACAATCGCGTTCAGCATTTGTCTCTATGCCTTCTGCCAAGACCTCTATTTTTAATTCTTTACAAATAGAGGCAATTCCCTTCACAATCGCGCGCTTCGCAGCGCTTAGCTCAATACCTCTAACGAGTTCCATATCAATTTTTACTATATGCGGCTGATACTCCGAAAGCAGAGTTAGCCCTGCGTAGCCGGCGCCAAAATCGTCAATAGCAGTTTGAAAGCCAAATTTACGATACTCATGAAATATATTTACAAGGTGGGACCTGTTCCGAACCTCCTCGCCTTCTGTGACCTCGAAAATTATACGATTTATTGAAAAATTGTATTTTTTAGCTGCTGCAAACGTCGCCTGAATACATGCCTCTGGCCTGTAAACAGCATTGGGGAGAAAGTTAATGGAAAGGAATTCCTTGATGCCTAACTCGGCTGCTCCTCTTATGGCACCCACCCGACAGGCTTGGTCGAATTTGTATCGATTCTCGTCATTGACTTGTGACAAGACGGAGAATGCTGATTCGCCATTCGGCCCTCGTACAAGGGCCTCATGTCCGAAAATTGTCCTTGATGATAACTTTATGATCGGTTGATATGCAAATGTAAAGTCGAATCCCAACGGTTCCGCCAGTCGACACTGAATACATGATATCGGCTGTTTAGAGATTTCGAATGTTTCTGTTATTAGCGTCATCTCGTGTTAGATCCCGGAGTGAATGATCTTCAAAATTAGCTGGCGAAAATTTTCAGCAATGCGACTGCGGGTGACACCGACCCGATTCGGCGATTTGCCTGAGCTGCTTCCAATACCTCAACTAGCTCATCGTACTTATCAGCCTGTCGGTCATTTAGGTTTGTCATGTTCATGCTCCACCGTGGGAAAGTACGGAATTTGGCGGGCTCATTATAGAGAACACGCGAATTCTTATGCCGAGGATCAATCTCGATTTTGTCGTAAAGTTTGCTTAACGTCGCTGGAGGACCTTCTAAAACTTGCAAAAACCATCCGCCATTGTAAAATAAACTTCCGGTCACATCTAGTGGTGCATTATTCTTCTTTGCGGTTTCTTGGATCGCAGATAGATCGATAGGAGACATTTTGCGCGTCGCTTGGCTGATATATACAAGTTGATTGATTGACATTTAATTATTTTCTTATATTGATCGAGTTGTTAACTATACCTTGCAGTGGAGAAAAGTGCGCTAGAAAAATGGTTCTTGTGGGAAATTTACATCGTTTCGTGGTAATGTTTGTGTGCTCACCTCCCTCCGATGGCGTCCACCAGGTGCCAACATGCGCTTGTTTCCGACGTGGCTAAGTCTCGTTTGATAAACCTAATGCTCCACGTTAAGGGTATGGCGACGAAAAACATGTTTACTGTCAAGTTGAGCTATACCCTAACCTGATGTCAGACGACCCCGACGCAATCCGTCAGGATAGGGTTGGTATCGCAATTACTTGACATGTGCCTTGAACGGTCATAGAGTCTTTCCTGACACATCTTGTTAAGGAGGCACGTTTTGCGAGGTCAACGTATCGGTTATGTCCGGGTCAGCAGTTTCGACCAGAATCCAGAGCGTCAGCTCGACCAGGTCCAAGTGGACAAGCTGTTCACCGACAAGGCCTCGGGCAAGGACACCCAGCGGCCGCAGCTCGACGCTTTGCTTTCGTTTGCCCGCGAAGGCGACACGGTAGTCGTACACAGCATGGACCGTCTGGCGCGCAACCTGGACGATCTGCGCCGGCTGGTGCAGACGTTAACCAAGCGCGGGATACGAATCGAATTCGTCAAGGAATGCCTGAGCTTCACCGGCGAGGATTCGCCAATGGCGAACCTGCTACTGTCGGTCATGGGAGCATTCGCAGAGTTTGAGCGGGCCTTAATTGGCGAGCGACAGCGCGAAGGCATTGCATTGGCCAAGCTGCGCGGCGCCTACCGAGGTCGCAAGAAAGCACTGGTGGACAACCAGGTTGTCGAGCTGCGCCGCCGCGCCGGTGCCGGCGAGCCAAAAGCCACGCTCGCGCGGGAGTTCGGCATCAGTCGAGAGACTCTTTATCAATATCTAAAAGTAGCCCCAGCGGCTTAACCCGGTTTTCCGTTCCACTGCACCTCAAACCCCTTTAAAGCGCGAGCGCCGGCCCGGGCAGCATCAGGCTGTGCTGGGTGGCCGTGTGAAAGTCGCGCCACACCCGGTTCAGCTCGCTGTCTTCGGCCGCCGCCGCCAGGCCGCAGAAGGGATACAGGCCGTCGACGCCGGCGCGGGCCGCCTCGACCAGGGCCAGTGCGCACGCGCGCAGCGCAGCGCAGTCGGGCTCGGCCAGCGTGTCGCCGGCCGCTACCTGCGCCCAGGCCTGGTCGAGCAGCGCGTAAAATGCCGCGCGCGCCGTCGCCAGCGCAGCGTGCGCGCCATCGAGACGCGCGCGCACGCCGGGCGCCTCGATCAGCGAAGCGCCGCTGGCGCCGTGATGGCGCCGGCCGATCGCCGGCCCCGCCAGTGCCAGGAAATGGGCCGCCATGCCAGCCAGGTTGGCCGCCAGGGTGACGTAGGCCAGCGCCATGAAGGGAAAGCGGTACAGGGGGCCGGCGGTGCTGGCGTAACGCGGGTCGATGCAAAAGCCGTGGCCGCCGTCGATCACGGCGCCGTCGATGCGGTAGCTGTGCGAAGCGCTGGCGCGCAGGCCGATGCTGCGCCAGGACGGCTGCAAGGTGACGACGGCGGCCGGCACGATGAAGGCGCGGATGCGCGGCTTGCCGGCCCCGTCAAGTAGCACCTGGCCATGCTGGCGCAGCACCGCGTTGAGCGTGAAATGGCTCGCCAGCGGCGCGCCGCTGGCGTAATCCCAGCGCCCGCTGATGGTAAAGGAGGCGCCGCGCGCGTCGGCGCAGCCGGCAGCGCCATCGACGCCGGGGCCGACGTCGGCGAACCCGGTGGGCGCGCCGCTGCCCGCCACGCACAGGCGCGGCGTGCCGACGATTGCCCGCGCCAGCTGGGGCGGCAGGAAGCCGGCGAACCAGCCGGCGCCGGCGCACAAGGTCAGCACCCAGGCCATGCTGCCATCGATGGCGGCGACGGCTTCCTCGAGCCGGACGGCGGCCGGCAGGGCCAGTTCAAGGCCGCCGGCAGCGCGCGGCGCCAGCATGCGCAGCCAGCCGCGCCGGTGCAGCAGCGCCTGCTGGCGCCGCGTCAGCGCGCCGCCGCTGTCGGCGGCGGCGGCGTCATGGGCGATACGGCGTGCATCGGCTGGCAGAAGGATTTGATTCATGTCAAAAAATCGCAAAATTAAAGGGGTGCGCCAGCAGGATTGCCACGCTCGACGACGGTCGAATCGGCAATATAGCAGGCGCGGTGCCAGCGATCCTGCAGGGGCACAGGCTGGTGGCGCAGGCCGGTGTGCAAGGCTGCTGCACCGGAACCGATATAATCGCCACGTATATTGCTGTTTTTCTAATTGATTCGCGCCTGGCGTGAGACGGTCCCTGGCCTGTTTTGCGCCGGGTTTCATCTTGACGGTCGATCCCATGATCCCTTCCACCCGCCTGCCGGCCTCGCGACGGATGCTGCCGTGCTGAACCATGCTGCCAGCGCGCCTGCTTGCCGCGTCATCCTGCTCGAGCTTGCCGGCGCCGGCGCCGATGGCGTGTCCGCCCTGGCCAGCGTCAACGGCGCCGCGCTGCTGCGTGCCGGCTCGCTTGCCGAGACGCGCCTGCTGGCGGCCGACGGCGCCACGGCGCTGGTGCTGCTGGCCGGCGCCAACGGCGACGAGCAGGCCGCCCCGGCCGCGGTGGCGGCGCTGGCCGCCGCCCTGCCCAACGTGCCCGTGCTGGTGCTGGCGCCGGACAGCACCGCCCATGCCGGCGCAGCCGCGTTTCCCGTCGCCGCCTGTTACCGCGCCGGCGCCGCCGATGTGCTCGACGCCAGCCTGGCGCCGCTGGCGCTGCCGGCCAAGGTGGCCCGCTTCGTCGCGCTCGCCCGCGGTCGCCTCCATCATGCGGGTACCGAACTGGCGCTGCACGACGCCCGCGGCCTGCTCGATACGAGCGCCGCGGCCGCTGGCCTGGCCCGGCAGGCGCTCGACGACTCCGAGGAGCGCTACCGCACCCTGTTCGAAGCGGTCGACGAAGGCGTCTGCGTGATCGAAATGATCCGCGACGCCGACGGCGTGCCGGTCGACTACCGCTTCCTCGAAGCGAACCAGGCCTTTTTCCGTCACACGGGCCTGGCCGACGCGGTCGGCAAGACCATCCTCGAGATGGTGCCGGGCCACGACCCCTGCTGGATGACCCTGTATGGCGACATCGCCCGCACGGGCCAGCCGGTCCGCTACGAAAACGACAGCGCCGGCGCGATGGGCCGCTGGTTCGATGTCTACGCCACCCGCGTGGGCGGCCCCGGCAGCGACAAGGTGGCGGTGCTGTTTACCGACATCAGCGAACGCAAGCAGGCCCGCCTGCAGCTCGAACGGCTCGCCGCCGACCTGACCGAAGCGAACCGCCGCAAGAACGAATTCATCGCCACCCTGGCGCACGAACTGCGCAATCCGCTGGCGCCCCTGCGCAGCGGCCTGCCGCTGTTGCGCCTGGCCGGCGACGATCCGCAGGTGCGCCAGCGGGTGCTGGGGACGATGGAGCGCCAATTGAGCCACATGGTCGAACTGGTCGACGACCTGCTCGACGTCGGCCGCATCACCCACGGCCAGATCGCCTTGAAACGCGCCGTCGTCGACCTCGCCGCGGTGCTTGACGCCGCCGTCGAAGCGTCGCTGCCGGCGATCCAGGCGCGCCACCACCGCCTGGACATCGACATCGACGCGGCTGTCCAGGCCGGCGGCGCGGCCGCGCTGCTGGTATCGGGCGACGCCACCCGCCTGATCCAGGTGCTCAGCAACCTGCTCGGCAACGCCGCCAAGTACACCCCCGATGGCGGCGTCCTGCGGCTGACGCTGCGCCGCGACGACGGCGATGACGGCGCCAGCGCCATCATCACCGTGAGCGACAACGGCGCCGGCATCAGCGCCGCCGACCTGGCCGCCGTGTTCGAACTGTTCAACCAGGTGGGACGCGAACGCTTTCCCGGCGAGGCGGGACTGGGCATCGGCCTGTCGCTGGTGCGCAGCCTGGTCGAACTGCACGGCGGCAGCGTGCAGGCAGCCAGCGCCGGCGCCGGCCACGGCAGCACCTTCACGGTGCGCCTGCCGCTGGCGCTGGCGCTGCAGGCGGCGCCGGCGCCGCCTGCAGGGACCGGTCCGGCGCGCGGCCACCCGGTGCGCGTACTCGTGGTAGACGACAACAGCGACGCCGCCGCCACGCTGGCCGAACTGCTGCAGATGCTGGGCCACTCGGCCCAGGTGGCGCACGACGGCGTCAGCGCGCTCGAGGCGATGCAGGATTTCCGCCCGCAAGTGGTGCTGCTCGACCTGGGCATGCCGGGCATGAATGGCTACCAGGTGGCCGAAGCGATCCGCAACGACCGCCGGTTCGACCAGCCGCTGCTGGCCGCGCTGACCGGCTGGGGCGGCCAGCAGGACCGCGACCAGACGCGCGCGGCCGGCTTCGACCTGCACCTGACCAAGCCGGTCGACCTGGCGGTAATCGAACAGGTGCTGGCCGGCGTCTGACCGGCCCCCTCAGGCCGGCGCCATCGAGCGGTAGCCGACCCGAAAACCACCCCAGTGCTGGCCGTCGACCATGATCGGCGCCGACAGATCGTGCATCACCTCCCCCGTGTCGCGCTTGTAGGTCTGCAGCAGGAACGGCCGGGTATTCGAGCCGCAGCGCGCGCCCGTGCGGTCGTTGAAGATGCGCTTGGTGCGGTTGTTGACCATGTCGATGGCGTAGTCGCCCGTGAGCGGCTGGGAAAACTTCTTGTTGTGGGTCGGAAAATAGCCGTTGTTGTCGACCGCGCCGCAATAGGCCAGTTGCGGCATCGACGCCAGCAGCGCTTCCTGGATGGGCGGCAGCACGCGGTCGGTGAAGCCGTCGAAACGGGTGCTGTGCTTTTGCGGATTGGTGTTCGGCAGCGGCTTGTAGCGGCGGTCGAACAAGGCTTCGCGGGTGATCTGGCCGTCGCGGATGGCATCGCTGAAGAGCTGGCCGACCGCGCGGGCCGCCGTGCGCGCCGCCGCGCCAATGGCATCGTGGGCGGTGGCCACGCCCGACTCCGACAGCGCCGCCGCGATCGACTCGGCCCGCTCGGACAGCGCCATCGCCGCCTGGGCCGCCTGCGGCAAGGCCTGGTCGGTCGAGAGCAGGCTGTCGCGCACCGTCGTGAGCGACTGCAGGATGGCGCCGGTGGTATCGACGTGCGCGCGCGCGCTGTGGGCGATGGCGCCGATTTCCTGCTCGGCGACGATCGACGACTGCTCGATATTGGTCAGCATCTGCTGGACCCGCCCGACATTGCCGGTGGCCGCTTCGACCGCCGCCGTCAGTGCCCCCATCGCCTCGACCGCCTGCGCCGCCTGGCCGTTGATGGCGCCGACCATCACGCTGATTTCATCGGTGGCCGACTTGGTGCGCTGGGCCAGCTGGCGCACTTCACCGGCCACCACGGCGAAACCGCGCCCGTGTTCGCCCGCGCGCGCCGCTTCGATGGCCGCGTTCAGGGCCAGCAGGTTGGTGCGCGCCGAAATTTCCGCGATCACCTCGGTGAAGCCGGCGATGCCCGCCGACTGCTGGCGCAGCGCGGCCATGCCGGCGGCCGCCTCGACCGCCTGGCGGCCGGCGCTGCCGATGCGCTGCAGGCCATCGTCGGCCTCGGCGCGCCCGCTCACGCTCTCGCTGCGCACGCGGGTGGCGACGATGGCGGCGCGGGCGGCATTGGCGGCGATCTGGCCTGTACTGCGCGCCACCTCGCCGGCGTCCACCACCATCGTCTCGACGGCGCCGACATCGACATCGATCTTGTGTTTGACGCTGTCGACGAAATACGCCGTTTCGGCCGCGCCGATCATCACCGCGTCGACCGAGCCGCCGACCACCTCGAACAGGCGCGCCTGCGCGGTCTGGCCAGGAGCGCCGCGCCGGCGCGCCAGCGCTCCGCCAGCGACGCCGATCAGGGCGCCTGCGGCGGCCAGCGCCCACGGCGGCGCCAGCGACTCCATCAAAGCACCAAGCAGCGCCGCCGCCGCCACCAGCGCCGCGCCCGTGCCCAGCGCGCGCCAACCATTCCCGTTCAGCCCAGCCATGTCTACCCCGTCTCTTGTGTTCAATCGCCACGCTCGCCGGCGTGGTTGCGCCCGTCGCCGCCGCGCCCCGGTCCCGGTGGACGTGTGCGCATGCGGCATGCATCGGTCGAAGGTACAGCAAGGCCGGCGCGGGCTCAATCGGCAAGGCCGATTGTGTATCTATCAAGCAACAAAAAGCGGCTTGCTGGCGCTACCAGTGCAGCGCCAGCAGGCGCGCCGCCATCCGTGGCCAGCACAAGCGGGCCAGTTCGCGCCGCGCCGCCCAGCGGTAGCCGTCCGCTTCCGGGGTGGCCACGCCGGTGACGGGGTGGGAAAAAAAGCTGGTGCAGGCGAGCTCGCCGAGGTCGGGCAACGCGTCCCCGCTGTACACCCGGTACAGGTGCAGGCGCTTGTCGGGCCGGTAGTCGAACTGGCCCAGGTCGATGAAGCGTTCGGCGCCGAAGCGCGTGATGCCCGCTTCCTCGCGCAGCTCGCGCATCGCCGCCTCGAGCGTGCTCTCGCCCGGGTCCTGCATGCCTTTCGGGATGTCCCACCTGGCGGTGCCGGTGACGTGGCACAGCAGCAGTTGCCCGGCCCGGTTGACGATCAGGGTGCCGCACGAGACCGGCAAGGGGCCGGCCGCCTTCACCGCGCCGCCCCCGCCTGCAGGGCTGCCGTCAGCGCCGCGAGGCTGACCGGCTTGGTCAGATGGAGGTCGAAGCCGGCGCTGGCGGCCAGGGCGACGTCGTCAAGCGCGCCCCAGCCCGTCAGCGCCACCAGCGTCACGTGTGCGAGCGCCGCGCTGGCGCGGATCGCGCGCGCCACCTCGTGTCCGTTCATGCCCGGCATGCCGATGTCGAGGATGACCAGGTCGGGCACGCTGCTGTGCGCCAGCGCCAGCCCGGCGGCGCCGCCCAGCGCCACCTGCGGCCGGTGGCCCATCAGCGTGAGCAGCGCCGCCAGGCTGTCGGCGGCGTCAACGTTGTCGTCCACCACCAGCACCCGCAAACCGGCCGGCGCCGCCGTGGTGGCCACCAGCGGCGGGGCCGCTTGTACCGGCGCCACGCCTGCCGGCAGCCGCAAGGTGAAGGTGCTGCCCGCGCCGGGGCCGGCGCTGGCGGCGCTGATCGAACCGCCGTGCAGCTCGGCCAGCCGGCGCACCAGCGACAGGCCGATGCCCAGGCCGCCGCGGGCCAGGTCGCGCTCGCCGCGCACCTGGGTGAACATGTCGAACACCGTCCCGAGGGCATCGGCGGCGATGCCGATGCCGCTGTCGCGCACCGTCACCACCGCTTCCAGGGCGCCGTCGGCCGCTCCCTCCTGCCAGGCGCGGATCTCGATGCGCCCGCCGGGCGGGGTGTACTTGGCGGCGTTGTTGACCAGGTTGCTGATCACCTGCACCACCCGGGTGCTGTCCACGTCGAGCATCACCGCCTGCTCGGGCAGCAGTACGGTGAGCGCGTGTCCGCTCGCTTCGACCAGCGCCAGATTGGTCTCGAGCGCCATCGCCACCAGCGTATGCAGCGGCGCCGGCGCTTTCTTCAGTTCGATCTTGCCGCGCGTGATGCGGGCGACATCGAGCAGGTCGTCGACCAGGTGGATCAGGTGACCGAGCTGGCGGTCCATCATCGCCGTCACCCGCGTGCGCGCGGCAGCATCGCCATCTTTCATGCGCAGTAAATCGAGGCCGGTACGGATCGGCGCGAGCGGATTGCGCAGTTCGTGGGCCAGGGTGGCGAGAAACTCCGATTTGCGCAGGTCCGCCTCCGACAGGTCGGCGGCGACCCGGCGCAGGGCGTCCTCGGCGCGTTTTTGCTCGGTGATGTCACGGGTGACCGTGGCCAGGCCAATGATGGCGCCCCGTTCGTCGACCACCGCGAAGCCCTTGAAGTACACGGGCACCACGGCGCCCGTGTCGAGCCGGGCGAAGCGCAGCTCGCCCTCCCAGCGGCCGGCCGCGCCGGTCAGCGCGGGCAATACCTGCTCGAGCACCAGCGCGCGGCTTTCGGCGGCGAAAAAGTCGTCCAGCCGGTAGTCGGACATGGTGGCGCCGTCGGCCATGCCGGACAGGCGGCGCCCGGCCGGATTGAGAAACATGCCGACCGTGTCGGGGGTGGCGATGCCGATGAAGTCGGGCGACTGCTCGGCCACCGCGGCCAGCCGGCGGATGCCCTCCTGGGCCATGCGCCGCTCGGTCTCGTCGCGAAAGTACAGGGCGATGCCGCCATCCGGGGTGGGATAGCAGTTGATCTCGAGCCAGCCGCCCAGCGGGTCGTACCAGGCGTCGAACTTGACGGCGACGCGCTCGCGCGCGCAGCGGCGCAGGCCGTCCTCGATGGGCGTGCCGGCCATCGGCCCGAACGACTGCCAGAAGCCGGAGCCGGTCAGCACCTCGCGCGCCAGTTGCGTCACCTGTTCGGCGGCCTGGTTGGCAAACGTGATCACCCAATCGGCGTCGATGGCGATAAAACCTTCGCTGATGCTCTCGAGGATATCGTGTGCGCGTTCCTCGGCGGCGACCCGTTCGAGCGCCTCCTGGCGCTGACCGATCACCAGCGAGGCGGTATTGGCCAGCATCAGCAGCGCCGCGTGCTCGTCCTGGCTGGGCGCGCGCAGCTCGCGGTAGTACCAGCAGAACACCCCCAGCACGCGGCCCGACGGCGCCACCACCGGCATCGCGCGGCAGGCGCGCAGGCCCCAGGCACGCGCCAGCGCGCGAAACGCCGGCCAGCGGTCATCGCCGTCGATATCGTCGACCGTCACCGTTTCGGCACTGGCCGCGGCCAGCGCGCCGGGGCTGCTGTCGATGGCCGGATCGAGCGCGTCGAGGGCGTCGAGAAATCCGTCGGAGAGCGACGGCGCCGCCACGTGGCGCAGGCGCAGGCCGGCGCGCTCGCCGCTGGCCAGGCGGATCGCCGCCAGCCCGGCGCCGCCGGCGTAGTCTTCCGCGGCGTGGGCCAGCACCTCGAGCACGTCGGCCAGCGGGGCGTCCGACACCGCCAGTTCGAGCGCGCTGCGCTGGCCCAGCGCCAGCAGGCTGGCCTGGGTGCGCTCGGTGACGTCGATGCCGTGCACCAGTACGCCCGAGATGGCGCCGTCGGCTTCGCGCAGCGCCGTGTAGACCACGTCGACGTAACGGGGCTCGAGCAGCTTGCCGCTGTGGCGGCGCAGCAGCAAGCGCTCGGCGTAACGCTCGCGCGGCTGGCCGTCGGCGTAGACGGCGTCGAGCTGCTCGAAAAAATCCTGGCCGGCCAGTTCCGGCAGCGCCACGCGGGCGTCGCGCCCGAGCAGCTCGCGCTGGCCCACCAGGTGGCTGAAGCGCTGGTTGAGGAACTCGAAGCGGTGCTGCGGCGAGCGCACCACGCACATGAAGGCGGGAGCGCGCTGAAAAATGTCGACCAGCCGCGCGCTGGCCGCCTCGACTTCGGCGAACAGGCGCTCGCGCTCGGCCTCGATGCGGTCGATCTGTTCGGCCGCGAGGCGCTCGCCGGTGGCGTCGCGGAAGATCTTGGCGTAGCCGCGCAAGGTGCCAGCCTCGTCGCGCATCGGCACCAGCACGCCGTCGGCGAAAAAACGCTCGCCGTTGGCGCGCACGTGCCAGCGCTTGTCGATGGCGCGCCCGCTGTCGAGGGCGCGCGCCATTTCCAGCTCGGGCTGGCCATCGGCGCGGTCCTGCGCCGTGAAGATCATCGCCGCGCTCCGGCCGCGCGCGTAGGCGCTGTCGCAGCCGACAATGTCGGCGGCGCCGCCGGCCCACTCGGTAATGACGCCATGCGTGTCGGTACCGATGAAGGCGTAGTCGCGTGCGCTGTCGAGGATCAGGCGGATGCGGGCGTCGCGCGCGCGCAGGTCGGCCTGGTGACGCACTTCGCGGTGTTCGGCGATGGCCGCCGTCTTGCGGTACAGGTCGATGAACACGGCCACGCGGGCGCGCAGCACCACCGGGTTGACCGGCTTGGCCACGTAGTCGACGGCGCCCAGCGCGTACGCCGCATCGACGGGAAAATCGGCGACATCTTCGCCGGTGAGAAAAATGATCGGCACCGCCTGCGCGCGCGGATAGCGGCGCAGCTGGGCCGCGGTGGCCATGGCGTCCCGGGCCGGCGCACGAACGTCGAGCACGATCACGGCCACGTCGTGTTCGAAGGCCGCCTGCAGCACGGCGTCGCGCGAGCCGACCGCGATGATCTCCTCGCCCAGCCCGGCAAACAGCGCCGCCAGCAGGGCCAGGCTGGCCGGATTTTCATCGACCAGCAGAATTTTCACCCTGGCGGGCGACTCGACCGGATTTTTCATAAGTGTGACAGGGTGGGATTGCGTGCATCCTGGCGCCGGCGCCGGCGCGCCGCCGCCGATCGCACTGTTCAACATCGTGCGACTGCCATTGTACGCACGGCGTCCGGCATCAACGATATAGCAAAAATCACATTGTAGGATGAATCTTACAGTTATGCAGGCTGGCAGCCTCTTTCAGTGGAGCATCTTTTTTTGCACACTAGAAAAAGTCCACCCCGGACCCAGCTTGAGCAACATTTATGATGTAAAACCGCCACATGACGCCCAATTTTGCCACCCTGCCAGCCACCGCGCCGCCGCCAGTCGATCACCGCATGAGCGCCGCCGGCACCGACGGCAGCGCCCATCACGCCTTGCTGGCGCTCGGCCGTTACCTGGCCAACGCCGGCTACCGCCACACGGCCATCAGCGCCGCCTCGCACCAGAGCGTGGTGCGGCGCGTCGCCAGCGCGCCGGCCCGGGCGCTCACCCTTAACGACATCTTCGGCCTGTCGCTGCAGTTTAGCGCCGACACGCTGCACCAGTCCGTCTGGGGCGCCATGAACCAGGCCGGCATCGTGCGCCGCGACGGCGCCGGCTGGCGCAGCACGCTGCGGGTGGCCAGCGCCGCCGGCCACGCCGGCAGCGGCGGCCACGGAGGCGCCAGGCCCCTGCTGTTTTTTCACTCGGCCTATCCGACCCTGGACGACGACGCCGTGTTCTTCGACCCCGACAGCTACCGCTTCCTGCGCGCCCTGCGCCCGGCGCTGAGCCAGGCGCCGGTGCGGCGCGCCATCGACATCGGCTGCGGCGCCGGCGCCGGCGCGATTGCCATCGCGCGCCGCTGGCCCGAGGCGCAGGTGCTGGCGGCGGACCTGAACGAGAAGGCGCGCACCCTCACCGCCGTCAACGCCGACCTGGCCGGTGCCCGCCACGTGCGCACCGTCCACAGCGACGGCCTGGCCAGCGTCGACGGCGACTTCGACCTGATCGTCGCCCATCGGCCGTATCTGCTCGACCCGTGCGGGCGCACGCTGCGCCACGGCGGCGGCCTGCAGGGCGAGACCGGCTGCGTCGAGATCGTCCGCGCTGCCATCGGCCGGCTGGCCCCGGGCGGCCGCCTGCTGCTCTACACGGGCGTGGCGATGGTGGGCGGGGTCGATCCCCTGCTGGCGCGGCTGGCACCCCTGCTCGACGGCGCCGGCCTGGCCTGGCGCTACGAAGAGATCGATACCGACATCCACGGCGAGGAACTGGCCGAGGTGGGCTACGAACAGGCCGACCGCATCGCCGCCGTCTGGCTCGAAGCGCGCCGCACGGCCTGACGCCGGCACTGTGCCGTTTTTGCCACAGGAGCACAAGTAGCCGCTTCAGCGGCGCCGGCCATGCGTGCGCACAGCGCAGGGACTGCGCCCTGCGGTATATTGGAAGCCGGTTGCGCCGGCGTCGCCGGGGCTTCCGCCTTTGCAGAGCGAGGTGTGCCCATGGCCGCAACGAACCCAAGCCGCAAGCAGACGCACAGCACGGACCCGGCCCGGCTGCGCTTTCGCACGCTGCTGTACCGCTTCATGTTCTTCGAATGGATGTTTGCCGACATCAGCGCGGCCAGCAATCTGTACGAGCGCCACGCGGCCGTGCGCCACAACCGCTACATGAGCCGCTATCTGCCCGTCTACCTGCGGCGCTGGTCGGTCCTGACCGCCTTCGACTTCATGCTGGGCGTGCTGCTCGAGCGTGGCTTGCAGGCCAGCGTCCTGTCGGCCTGGTTCTTCACCTGGTCGTGCGTGAGCCTGACGGCGATGGTGGTCATTTCCGTCGCCTGGCTGATGCTGTCGAGCTCGCGCCTGCCTTGATTTAATCGGGCTGGTAAGGGCGCAGGCCCTGCGGCAGGCCATCGGCGCCGAAGCGGGCCGCCGTCGACAGGCTGCCAATGCCCATACTATGCAAAATCTCGCATAATTCATCGACGCTGCCCTGCAAATCCTCGGCCAGGTCGAAGGCCAGTTCGACGTTCGCCAGCGGCGCGGCGTCGCCGTTGCGGTACAGCGCCACCCGCAGGGCGACGTCGGCGTCGAGCGCCACCGCCCCCACCACCGCGCCCGCCTGGGCCGGATCGAGCGCGTGGTCGGCCATCGCTTCGCTCAGTTGCGACATCAGCAGCAGGATTTCGCCCTCGGCCATGGCCTGGCGCCGCGCGGCAAAAAACTGGTTCTGGTACAGGAAATTGATGGCGACGCTGGCGGGATCGGCCGCCAGGCAGGCGCGCAACAGGGGGTCCGCTTCCAGCGTCCACTGGCGGTAGCGTTCCAGGCGGGCGTCGAACCAGGCGTTGGCGCCGTCTTCGTCGGCGGCGATCGCATAGAACGGGTCGTCCAGGCGGCGCCGCACGAAGCCCAGCAGGAAGCGCAATTCGGTGGCGCGTTCGCCAGTGCCGGGCGCCGGCACGCTGGCATCGGCGTCAGGGGCGGCGATGCTGTTGCTCAGCGCTGGCGTCGCCACCAGCTTTTTCTCGCCCATGGTGGCGGCCACTTCGCGCAGCATTTCATTGAGTTCGCAGTAACTGATGCGATCGATCTCATCGACGTCGTACAGGTGGCTGATCAGGACCACGGTGGCCGATTCGGCCTCCAGCCCCGCCTGCTGAAAGCTGGCGCGCAGCAATTCGAAGCCGGCGGCGTCCTGGAACCCTTCCGCGCGCACCAGGCCGCCGTCCGAGTTGACGAACATGGGCACCAGGAAGGCGTCGATTTCTTCGGCCGGCTTGCCGGCCGCGCGCAGCACGATGGAGGCGGCGGCCTCCTCGATCTGGCCGCGCAACAACACATACGCGTCGACATCGTCGAAGCGGGCATGCTCGATGGCGCCGTAGAGCACCTCGTCCTGCTTCTTGCGCAAGGCGTTGCGTACCATTTTTTGCAACTCGTCGCGCTGCTGCGCCAGCGCTGCCGGATCGGCTTCTTCCTGTTCGGACACTGCCAAGGCCAGCACGGCGAGGTCTTCGACCAGTTCGTCGGTGCGATCGACCGTGGGTGCGGGGCGGGGGCCCGGGGTGCGACGGACAGGCGGCTTGTTTTTGGGCATGGTGGACTTTGTACGGTAAGGGGAACGCCCGGCAGGCGCCTTTTCGCCATCATAACAAATGCGCCGGTCCCGCCGGCAGCGGCAACGACCATCGACAAACCTCGACTCCAATTCCGGAGCGCAAGTCTAGTGTGAAAATTATGAAACAATTACTTGCAGATCTGCTGATCGAAAGTCATCTGTGCGACACATAACATAGCGCGCCCGACCTCCTTGTTATCTTGGCAGCTCGATATAACAATTTAAAACAGGAACGCAGACCATGACTACTTCGAAGCGCAAGAATCTTTGGCTTGCCACCACCATCTCGACGCTGGTGCTAGCAGGAGCATTCGCCCCAGCCCAGGCGTCGAGCCACCGCGAGGCGCCATTCATCACCAAATCGCCCAAGGTCGACGGTACCGACTTCTACATGTTCCGCAGCTACGCGCCCAATCGCGACGGCTTCGTCACCATGATCGCCAACTACCAGCCCTTCCAGGATCCCCAGGGCGGGCCGAACTTCTACCAGTTCGACGAAAATGCATTGTATGAAATTCACATCGACAATACCGGCGACGGCAAGGACGATCTGACATTTCAGTTCCGTTTCAAGAGCACGTCGAAAAAAACCGCCCTGACCATCGGCGGCAAATCGGTGCTGATCCCGCTGATTAACTCGTCGACCATCTCCGGCGTCAATCCAGCCGCGCTCAATGTGCGCGAGACCTTCACGGTCGACATAGTCAAGGGCGACCGCCGCGGCGGCGTGCGCACCCGCCTGTCGTCGACCAGCGGCGGTGTCACCGAATTCGACAAGCCCGTCGACAACATCGGCAACAAGACCTTCGGCGGCGCTGCCGGCTACGAGACCTATGCCAACAGCCATATCTATGACGTGTCCTTCGGCAGCTGCGGCGCCGGCCGGGTGTTCGTCGGCCAGCGCAAGGAGCCGTTTTATATTGCAGTCGGAAAAATCTTCGACCTGTTCAACCTCAATCCGCTGGGCGCTGAATCGGCCGGCAATACCAACGATCTCGAAGGCAAGAACGTCAGCTCGATCGCCATTGAAGCGCCGATCGCCTGCCTGACCAATGGCACCGAGCCCGTCATTGGCGGCTACGCCACCGCCAGCCTGCGCCAGGCCCGCCTGATCAATGGCGCGCCCGCGACCGGCTTGAACAATGCCAGCAAGGAAGGCGGCGCCTGGGCCCAGGTGTCGCGCGTGGGCATGCCGCTGGTCAATGAAGTGATCATCGGCCTGGACGACAAGGACAAGTTCAACGCCTCCAAGCCCGTCAACGACGCCCAGTTCCTCAGTTATGTCACCAACCCCGTGCTGCCGGCCGTGGTCGAGACCTTGTTCCCCACCGCCAAGGCGCCCACCAACTTTCCCCGCACCGACCTGGTCGCCGCCTTCCTGACGGGTATCGCCGGCGTCAACCAGCCAAAAACGGTCTCGCCGTCGGAAATGCTGCGCCTGAACACGTCGATCGCACCGACCGCCGCCGCCGCCCAGCTCGCCCTCGGCGTGGCCGCTGGCGACAATGCAGGCTTCCCGAATGGCCGCCGGCCAGGCGATGACGTCGTCGATGTCTCGCTGCGGGTGGCGATGGGCGCCCTGTGCGTGCTCACTGGCAGCGCCGACAGCCTGAAAGTGGGCTGCAAACCGGCCGACGCGCCAGCCGGTGCGGCCAAGCTGACCGATGGCGTGCGCAAGAGCGCGGCCGACTTCAAGCCGGGCTTTCCTTATCTGAACACGCCGCTGCCAGGCAGCCAGTGATATTTTCCACCCACGACTATCCCCAGGAGCATGCATGAAACTTCGATCCACTAAGGGGCGCCAGCGCGCTGCCCTGGTTGGCGCCGCCGTGCTGGCGGCCGCCGTCCTGGCCGCCTGCGGCGGCAGCAGCAACCATGGCACGCCGCTCACGGGCGGCCCCGGCCAGGTCGACCCGGTCGACGCTTTTTTCGCCCTGGTCCAGGGCCAGGTGTCGCTGGTGGCCGAAACCATCACCGAGCCGGTCGACATCGACGGCCTCACCGCCACCTCCAATGAAGACAAGGAACCGACAGCGCTGCCGTAAGGCTGGCGCCGCCGTGTGAGCTGCCGTTCGCGGCAGTCGCTGGAATCGTGCTTGCGCAGGTTCCAGCTTTTTTTTGCAAGGACCGCATGAATTTCCGTATCAATCGCCGCCTGCCGGCATTGCCCGTGTTGCTGTTAGTGGCGGGATTGCTCGCCTGCTGCGCCGACGCCGTGGCAATACCGCATATCCCCACCGACGGCAAGCAGGTCGTCGAACGCCTGCCCGGCCGCACCGACCCGGCCCAGCGCGAGCTGCTGCGCCTGCGCGCCGCGCTGGCGGCCAATCCGACCGAGCTGGCCGCCGCCGCCCGGCTGGCGCGCCGCTACATCGAACAGGCGCGCACCGACGGCGACCCCCGCTATCTCGGTTACGCGCAGGCGGCCTTGCAGCCGTGGTGGAACGCGCCGGCGCCGCCCGACGAGGCGCTGGTGCTGCGCGCCACGCTGCGCCAGAGCACCCACCAGTTCGCGCTGGCCCTGCAGGACCTCGATATCGTGGTGCGACGCGACAGCGATAATGTGCAGGCCTGGCTGACCCGCGCCACGGTGCAACTGGTCACCGGCGACCACGCCGGCGCCCGCGCCAGCTGCATGCGCCTGCATTCTCGTGCGAGCGCGCTGGTGATCGAGACCTGCCTGGCCAACATCGCCAGCGTCAGCGGCCAGGCCCGTGCCAGCTACGTGCGCCTGAAGGGGGCGCTGGCCACCGCCAGCGGCGCCGATCCGGCCATCAAGCGCTGGGTCGAGACGCTGCTGGCGGAAATGGCCGAGCGGGCCGGCCAGGACGCCGAGGCAGAAGCGTATTACAGGAAAGCGCTGGCCGAGCCGGCGCCAGACAGCTACCTGCTGGGCGCCTGGTGCGACTTCCTGCTCGACCGTGGCCGCGCCCCGGAGGTCATCACGCTGCTCAAGGACCGGACCCGCGTCGACGCCCTGCTGCTGCGCTACGCGCTGGCCCTGAAGGCCGTGGGCGCGCCCACGGCGCAGGCGCAGGCGGCGGTCCTGGCCAGCCGCTTCGAGGCCGCCATGCTGCGCGGCGACACCGTGCACCAGCGCGAGCAGGCCCGCTTCGAGCTGGCCTTGCGCGGCGACGCCACCAGGGCCACCCGGCTGGCGCTGCTGAACTGGGCGGTACAGAAAGAGCCTGCCGACCTGCGCATCCTGGTCGAAAGCGCCGCCGCCAGCGGCGACCGGCTGGCCGCCAGCACGGCTGGCGAATGGATCGCGCGCACCGGCATCGAAGAACGCGCCATCACGGCGCTGCTGCCGGCATTGCGGGGGCGGCCATGATGTGCGCTCAGTGGCGCGCGCAGTGGCGCGGTTTGAAGGGCGCGCTGGCACTGGCGCTGCTGCTCTCGTCGACGCTGGCGGCGCCGCCCGCGCTGGCGCACAAGCCAAGCGACAGTTATCTGATCCTGAAGGTACAGGGCACGCAGGTGACGGGCCAGTGGGACATCGCCCTGCGCGACCTCGACATGGCGATCGGCCTCGATGCCGACGGCAACGGCGAGCTGACCTGGGACGAGGTCAAGGCGCGCCATCCGGCCATCGCCGCCTATGCGCTCTCGCGCCTGGCGGTGGGTGTCGACCAGGGCGCCGCCTGCACCATGCGGGTGAGCGAACAACTGCTCGACGATCACAGCGACGGCGCCTACGCGGTGCTGCGCCTGGCCGGCGCCTGCCCGGCCGCGCCCGCTGCCATCGTGGTCGATTACCGGCTGCTGTTCGATATCGATCCGCAGCACAAGGGCCTGCTACGGCTCGAGCACGATGCCAGCACCTCTACCGCCATCTTCGCCGCCGACACACCGCGCCAGGTGCTCACGCTGGCCGGCGCCTCGCGCTGGCGCCAGTTCGGCGACTACGTCCGGCACGGGGTCTGGCACATCTGGATCGGTTTCGACCACATCCTGTTCCTGCTGGCGCTGCTGCTGCCGGCCGTACTGGTGTTCAGGGACGGCGCCTGGCAGGGCGGCGCCAGCGCCCGGGCCGCTGCCGTGGACGTGCTGAAAATCGTCACCGCGTTCACGCTGGCCCATTCGATCACCCTGAGCCTGGCGGTGCTGGGGGTGCTGGCGCTACCCTCGCGGCTGGTGGAAGCGGCGATCGCCCTGTCGGTGCTGCTGGCGGCCCTGAACAACCTGTGGCCCGTGTTCCAGCGTCGCCGCGCGGCGGCCGCCTTCGCCTTCGGCCTGCTCCACGGCTTCGGCTTTGCCAGCGTGCTGCTCGACCTGGGATTGCCGGTGTCGAACCTGCTGCTGTCACTGGTGGGTTTTAATGTGGGAGTAGAACTGGGCCAACTGGCCATCGTGGCGCTGTTCCTGCCGCTCGCCTTCGCCGTCAGGAACAGCGCCGCCTACCGCAAGCTGGTGCTGGCGGGCGGCTCGGCGCTGATCGCCGTCGTCGCGACGGTGTGGCTGCTCGAGCGCGTGCTGGACCTGAAAATCATCAGCCCATGAGCCATCAGCCCATGCGTCATCAGCCCATGCGTCATCAGCCCATGCGCGCGCTCACGGGGTTTCAGCTGCAGTGGAACGGAAAACCGGCTTAAGCCCTTGGGGAGCCGCTGATTTATTCGGCGGCTCCAGTTCCAGCCAGTGCCATGACCTGAGACCATAGCGTTACGTTCTCTGCCTGCCACCGATGATGCAAAAAAGCGTCTCCGACCTCGGATACGCCGCCAAGAAAAAGCGCACGCGGCGCGACCGACTCCTCGCTGAAATTGACAGCGTGACGCCGTGGGGCAAGCTGCACGTTTAACTCGATGGCGGATTTTCCCGTCACCACGCTGACCAAAGCCAATCCATCTTACAACGCCTTCAATACCGGCGGCGTGGAAGCATTGCGCGCATCGGCGAGCCGGGACACCGCGGCTGCCGTGAATCGAGGCACCGATGCTACTGGCGGCGGTCCCATCTTTCGCCTCCCACGCAATGAGGTCTGGCTGCTGCCGCCCCTGGTGACTGACCGTTTTGGCAACTCGGTCCCTTATACCTGCGATCCGGCGCATCCGGGCAAGCTGATGTCGATCACGAGCAGTCAATCGCCATCCAGAACCATCACGCTCACTCATGCGGGGCCCGATGCCAACGGCTTCATGCGGTGCAGACGGTCAGCGACGGCAGCCGAACCTGCAGCGCGTCTGGCGCCGGTCAATCAGCGCATCACCAGCCAGCAGGGCGCGACCTTCACCTGGACGGCTGGCGAGTTCGACGAATATGCGCATCCGAGACTGGTGACCCGTACCAGCAGCCTGAACCCTGGCCGGAGCGAGCGCACCGTTTTCGACAACCACATCGGCCGTTGGATACCAGGCCAAACGACCTCCGTCACCGAGATCAACACCAACAAGGTGATGGTCTTGAACGTCATCAACGCAAGCACGGGCTTGATCGAGTCGGTCTCGCAGTTTGGACACCTGAACCAATCGATGACATACAACACCGACGGCACCTTGCTCACAAAATCGGACGGCTTGCAACATGCCACCAGGTTTGACAACTGGAAGCGCGGCATTCCGCGATCGGCGCGACGCCATCGACTACGAGTGCCCGGCGACGGCACAAACGGTGCGCCTGGTGCGTCACATCGCCAGCACCGGCAAGGTGCGCGTACTGATGACCAATCTACTCGACCCGGCGGCGTTTCCGGCCCACGAGTTTGGCGACCTGTACCACCAACGCTGGCGCATTGAGGAGGCCTTCAAACGCCTCAAGCACCGGCTCAATCTCGAGCACGTCTCCGGCCTGTCGCAGCAGGCGGCGTTGCACGACTTCGACGCCAAGATCGTTTGCGACAACCTGCAGTCCCTGGCGACAGAAACGGCGCTGCGCGAGGCGGCGTTGCCGCCGACCCGGCGCATTAACCGCGCCGCCGCCCACTCCATTCTCAAACCACTACTGCCTGCGCTGCTGCTTGGCGCCGACATCGCCACGCGGCTGGGCGAGGCGCTACGATTGATCGCGGGCCGCACCTACTCGCACCGCCCTGGCATCATCAAATCGACGCCTCGGGTCCCACGTCCGAAATCGCACAAGTTCATGAGCCAGAAGCCGTGCTGAGGCGCGGCGCTGCTAAGTTCAGTGGATTGATCACCGACCCGATGGGCCTGCGCACCACCCTGTACTATGACAGCGGCGGCCGTCTGAACCGTATCGTCTATCCCGTTGCGCCGGGAGAGTCCGGCTGGAATGACACGACCCTGACGCTTAGCCAGATCAATGGCAGCGAGTTTGACCTGCCGCGCTTTCAACGTACTTCTTTCCGAAGTTGGTGGTCAACCGAAGGAAACTGATCTGGTTATAGTGACGAAGAAAGACGGTAACAAGGTCGCGGCTGAGTAAGGTTATAAAGATGCGCATGATGCAAAAGACGGATGGGGAGATAGTAAGGTCAATATCTATACCGACAAAACCACTGGTCGACGGTGGCTTTGGAATGGAGCAAGGGGTAGTCAAAAGGATCCATGATGAAAAATGACACCGGTAGAGCAAAATGTGTATCGCTGACGATAAGAGGCTTCACCAGTCAAGCGCAGGAGGTTGCTGATTTGATTGGTGTACAAAGTTCGCACCAAGGAAATGTGGGCGAACTTGTGCGGCCTTATGTCAAAACCTTATTAACTCGTTCTTATGTTCAATATACTATTGAATATTCGAACGAGGTTGCTTTGTCTGAGATGCTGGCGCCGTTGATTCAAAAGTTGGGCGGAACACAGAACTTGATTGATGTACAAGGCAAAGTTAAGGCGGAATTTCTAGAATTACATTTTGATTTGCCTTCGATATCGTCCGAATTTCCGCAAGATGGCTATTTTTCAAATTCTGATATTCAGATTTGCTCTGAGCTAAATACTTCTATTTCACTCGGCTTTTTTTAAGGAGGGCTATCTGGCATTCGAGGGAGTAACTGATTTTTAGAGCAACCAACGGGGTCAGTGCCTAAATTCACGCACGAGCTAAGCGATTCGCAGTCAGTACAAAATGGTTTTCTCCTATTTTGTACTGACATGTTGGTGCTGTCCTCGTTGCTTTGCGGAACTACTCTCAGGCGCTGGCGCGCAGGCCATAGAAACCGCGAGTCATGCGCACTGGGCGCGCTCATGCCTCGGTTGCTGCCGCGCTACGTTGGCCATCACACCACCCCCAGCAACCACAACCCTCCCCCCACCATTAACTATTAGGCAAACAAACGCTTGCCTCGCGCGCACCCGAGCCAAAATCGCGTCTGGGAAAAATTTCGCTCTTTACACACCGTCAGCCAGGGAAAACCCGCGCTAGGTCAGGGTGCCGTCCCGGCTCCCCCTTAACCCGGGTTTCCGTTCCACTGCACCTCCCCCCCTCACCCGGCGCCGGCGCCTGCTGGCGGCCCTGTTCGTCGCCACCGGCCTGCTCCACTTCATCGCGCCGCGCAGCTACCAGGCGGTGGCGCCGGCCTGGCTGCCCTGGCATGCGGCGCTGATGGCCGTGAGCGGCGCCGCTGAAATCGCCGGTGGCCTGGGCGTGCTGGTGGCGCCATTGCGGCGCGCGGCCGGCTGGGGCCTGATCGCCCTGTCGATCGCGGTGTAGCCGGCCAATGTGCAGATGTTGCAGGACGGCCTGGCCGCGGGCCACCCGGCCTGGCAGCTTGCCTTGCTGGCGCGGCGCTGCCGCTGCAGGCGGTGCTGGTGTGGTGGATCTGGCGGGTGGCCGCACGCCGCCGCTGAGCGCGGTTTATACTGGCAGGCCCGCATCGACACCTTGCACGATGCTTGGCCCAGCAGGAGAGTGCCTTGTCCTTCGAATCGTTTTTCCAGTTAAAAGAGCACGGCAGCACGATCCGCACCGAACTGCTGGCGGGCCTGACCACCTTCCTGACGATGGCCTACATCATCTTCGTCAACCCCGCCATCCTGCACGACGCCGGCATGCCGCGCGAAGCGGTGTTTGTCGCCACCTGCCTGGCGGCGGCCATCGGTAGCGCCGTCATGGGCCTGTACGCCAACTACCCGATCGGGATGGCGCCCGGGATGGGCCTGAACGCCTATTTTGCCTATACGGTGGTGCTGGGCAGCGGGGTGGCGTGGCAGGCGGCGCTGGGCGCGGTGTTCATGTCCGGCTGCCTGTTTGTGCTGGTGAGCGTGCTGGGACTGCGCGGCATGATCGTGCGCGGCATCGCGCCGTCCCTGCGCACCGCCATCGGCGTGGGCATCGGCCTGTTCCTGGGCCTGATCGCCCTGAAAAACGCGGGCCTGGTGGTGGCCAACCCGGCCACCATGGTCGCCGCCGGCAATCTGCACCAGCCGCAGGTACTGATGGCGGTGTTCGGTTTTCTGCTGATCGTCACGCTCGACCACCTGCGCGTGCGCGGCGCCATCCTGATCGGCATCATCGCCGTCACCCTGCTCAGCTTTGTCTTTGGCGGCAACCATTACCAGGGCCTGTTCGCCGCGCCGCCGTCGCTGGCGCCGACGTTCCTGCAGATGGACCTGCAAGGCGCGCTGTCGATGGGGGTGGTCAACGTGGTGCTGGTGTTTTTCCTCGTCGAGCTGTTCGACGCCACCGGCACCCTGATGGGGGTCGCGGCGCGCGCCGGCTTGCTCACCGAAGGCAAGATGGCCCGCCTGAACCGCGCCCTGCTGGCCGACAGCGCGGCCATTGTCGCCGGCGCCGCGCTGGGCACCTCGAGCACCACGGCGTTCGCCGAAAGCGCCGCCGGCGTGCAGGCGGGCGGGCGCACGGGGCTGACCGCCGTCACGGTGGCGCTGCTGTTCCTGGCTTGCCTGTTCATCGCGCCGCTGGCCGGCGTGGTGCCGGCCTATGCCACCGCGCCCGCCCTGCTGTTCGTGGCCTGCCTGATGCTGCGCGAACTGGGCGAGATCGACTGGCAGGACACCACCGAGGCGGTGCCGGCGGCGATCACGGCCATCTCGATCCCGTTCACGTATTCGATCGCCGAGGGCATCGGTTTTGGCTTCATCACCTACGCGGTCTTGAAGCTTTGCACGGGACGCGCCCGCGCTGTGGCGCCCGTGGTGTGGGTCATCGCCGCCGTATTCGCCGCACGCTTCGCCTGGCTGGCCTGAACCGCGCGCCGGCGCCCGGCCGTCAGGATGCTGCAGCGAGCGCCGCCGCCACCGCCACCTGGTCGGCCGGCCGCACCACGCGCGCCACTTCGACGCCGTCCTTGAGCACCACCACGGTGGGCCACAGCTTGACCTTGAACGAGCGCCCCAGCGGCCGCCCGCTGCCATCTTCCACCTTGAGATGGCGCACCCCGGCGCTGGCGCCGATGGCCCCTGCAATCGCCGCCGCCGCGCCCTTGCAGTAGCCGCACCAGTCGGTGCCGAAATCGAGCGCGGTGACGCCCGCCATGGCATCGATATCGCCGCGCAGCGGCTGTTGGCTCGAATATGGTTTGTCCAAGATGGTTCCCTTTATCTATTGATCGATCAATCAAACCTCAGGATACGCCATCATGCGCCAGCGTCCCTCCTTGTTGCGTGCGACCAGCGGCGCCGGGTTTGCCTGACCGGCATGCCGCAAAAGTTGGTATTTACTTTTTCCCGATTGCTTTATATTAGACCAGTACCCAATCACCGTCCTGCCATGACCGCCATCCCCTCCCCGCCCGCCGCCGCGCTGGCCGATCTGCAGGCCCGCTTCTCGGCTGCCCTGCACAGCACCAGCCGCGCCTGGCGCCTGGCGATCGACCAACGCCTCAAGGACCTGGGCGTATCGCAGGCGGCGTGGATGACCATCGCCATGGTGGCCCGCAGCGCCACGCCGCCGTCGCAGAAGCAGCTGGCCGACCTGCTGGGGGTGGAGGGGCCGACCGTTGTCGCCATGGTCGACCGGCTGGTAAAAGCGGGCCTGGTGCTGCGGGTGGCGTCGCCGCACGACCGCCGCGTCAAGCTGATCGAGCTGACGGCGCCGGGTCAGGCCATGTACGCCCAGGTCAAGCAGCGCGCCGACGTGTTTCGCGCCGACCTGCTGGCCCAGTGCGATCCGGCCGCGCTGCTGGCCGCGTCGGCCCTGCTCGAACAACTGCAGGCGGCGCTGGGCGCGGTGGCCGATGTTCAGGCCGATGCGTCCGCGCGCGCAAAACCGTAGTCGCGTTCGACCCGGCAGATGCGCACCATGTAATGGTCGTACCAGTGCTGGCGCCCCAGTTGCTGGGCCAGCAGGTGCTCGCTGTCCTGCTTCCAGCGGGCGATCGCCTCCAGGCTGGACCAGTACGACACCGTGATGCCGACCTGCTCGCGCGCCGATTCGACGCCCAGGTAGCCCTGCTGGCGGGCGGCGCTGTGCAGCATCAGCGCGGCCATGGTGGCGTAAGCGTCATCGGCGGCGTCCGTGTCAGCATGGCGCAGGGACGTGAAAATCACCGCGTAGTACGGTGCAGCGGGCGTGGCGGCGATGGTCATGGGAATAAATCAATGCAAGAAAGCATGAATGCACGGTTCGGCCGGCCATTTTGCGCCTAGGCTAGCGCCTTGGCAACGGCGGCGCCAGCGCGCCGGCCTCGGCCGCCAGCGTGCGTATGTCGTTGAGCATCGTGGCGGGCTGCAAAAAGGCGGGGCTGTAGATTTCGCGCACCTGGCCGCGGGCGTCGAGCAGGTAGATTTTGAGCAGGTGACTGAGCAGGGGCCGTTCGCCGGCGCCATTCGTTGCGGCGGCCAGCGCCGCCCCGCCCGCCTGGGCCACCCGCACATCCTGGCCGAAGCCGGCCAGCACGGGCGCCAATTGGCGCGATGACTGGCAAGTGAGGAAATACCAGCGCGGCGACGCACTGCTGCGGGCGTCCTGGCCACCGTAGCTGCGCATCACGGGCGGGGTGTCGTAGTCGGGGTCGAAACTCATGCTGACCAGGCGCACCTGCCCGCGCAGCGCGGCATCGGCGGCGATGGCCGCCTTCAGGGTGTGCATGGTGGCCATCGCCAACGGGCAGCCGCGGGCGTCGCTGCAGGCCGTATAGACAAAGGAGAACAGGGTGATGCGCCCGGTGGTGAACTCGGCCAGCCGGTGCGCGCTGCCGTCGCTGTCCTGCACGAGGCCCTGGGGCGCCGCCATGATGCGGTCGAGCGTGTAGCTGCCCGGCGCGGGCAGCGCGAGACCGGCCTGCGTGGTGCTGGCGGCGGTGGCAGGCGTAAATGTGGGAGTGAAGGACGCCGTCAAAGCAGCAGTCAAGGCAGCAGCGGGCGCGAAGCCGGCCAGCCCAGCCAGCGCCAGCGCCAATAGGGCCCAGGCGCGCATCGCCGTGCTCAGCGCGCCGCCAGCGGCACCGGCGGGCCCAGCGCGGCGGCCGCTGCCGGCCTGGCCGGTGCGCTTGCCGCGCCCAGTTTCATGTGATGGGCACGCCCCAGCTTTTCCTTGTAAAAATCGACTTTCCAGGTTTCCGTCAGGGCCTTGCCATCCCAGGCGAAGCGCTTGACGAACTATTCGTCGTCGGCACCCTTCTTGTCCCATTTGCTCAGCAGCGAAGAGCTGACGTAGAGCCGGCTGCCATCCCAGCTTTGCGACACCATGTTCACTTGCGAGCCCGTGTGCAGGGCGTAGGTTTGCCTGGGCGCTTCCGGGTTGGACAGGTCGAAGCGGCGCGTCATGCCGTCCATGAAGGTGTTGACCCACAGGGACTTGCCATCGGCGCTGATGGAAATATCCACCGGCAGCGGGATTTTGGCGGGATCGCCGATGGTGCCCACCGACCTGGCCTGCCACTGGCCGGCGCCGTTTTTCTTCACCAGCCACAGCGTCGACGTGAGCGCGCTGGCGGTAATGGCCCAGTCGTCGCCTTCGTGCAGCGACCAGCGGATTTCCAGCGGTGCGCCAGGCACCTCGAAAATCTGCACCGGCTGCATGGACTTGAGGTTCCACAGCACCATGGTGGCGCCAAACTGCTTCATGGCGGCGGGGTCTTTCATCAGCTCGCCCAGGTCGCGCATGTAGTTGTGGTAGCCCGTGAAACTGGAGGTGAGCATGGCGTTGCGCGCGGGGTTGATGGCGATGTCGTAGCCGTAGCCGTCGCCGCCGCCGCTGGTGGGCATGGCGATGGTGCGCAGGAAGCTGCCGTCGTTGTTGTAGAGCGCCATGCCCGTATGACCGCCGCGGTCCTTGCTGTTCGACAAGGCCCCGATCAGCATGCGCCCCGGCAAGGCATAAAAGGTATGCGGCCCCACCAGCCCCGCGCGGCTGGCGAAGTCGGTGATGGTGCGCACCAGTTTCGGCCTGGCCGGGTCGGTGTGCACGTCGAACACATCGATGCGGCTGTCGGCGAGGCCGCCTGCCCACAGGAAGCGGCGGTCGTCGGTAAATCCAACGTGGTGCGCCTCCCCTCGCCGCCCCACCGACGTTTGCGCGATCACCTTGCCATAGCGCTTCGAGGCGGGATTGACGTCGAGCGTGACGAGCTTGTCGAAGCCGTCGCCCAGCCCCGGCACCCCCAGCGTCCACACATACAGGTAGTCTTCCTGTCCCTTGATGAGATTGGACATGTACGGCGAATTGCAGGTCTCGTCGGCCGCCACCGGGACGCTCGCGGCCAGCGCGCCCAACAGGGCAACGAGCACGGCGCACCAGCGCCCCGCCACGCGAAATTGCAGAAAAGCAAGCATCGCCCCCCTCCAGGCTGTGGATAAATAATGGCCCACTGTAGTCCGGAACGCAGCGCGATCAGATTGCTTGACGTGGCAAAATGACTAAAGTTTGATCTAAATCAATCGATTAAGCCCGCCCGACGCAGGGCGATGTTGCGCATATTCAAGGTGCCAGTTCGATCCAGGTCGGCACGTGGTCACTGGGTTTCTCGCGGCCCCGCACGGCGTGATCGGTGGCCGCCGCCGTCAGCCGGGGCGCCAGTGCGGGACTGAGCAGCAGGTGGTCGATGCGCAAGCCGGCATTGCGCCCGTAGGCGTTGCGGAAGTAATCGTAGAAGGTGTAGATGGTCTCGTCCGGATGCAGGGTGCGCAGCGAGTCGGTCCAGCCCTGCGCCATCAGGCGCTCGAAGGCGGCCCGCGTTTCGCTGCGAAACAGGGCATCGTCGACCCAGCGCTCGGGCTTGTAGACGTCGCGCCCGGTGGGAATGACGTTGAAGTCGCCCGCCAGCACCACCGGCGCACCGCTGTCGATCAGTCCGGCGGCGTGGCTGATCAGGCGCTCCATCCAGGCCAGCTTGTAGTCGTACTTGGGACCGGGCGCCGGGTTGCCGTTGGGCAGGTACAAGCAGCATACGAGGATGCCGTCGACCAGCGCTTCGAGATAACGGCTTTGTTCGTCCGCCGCGTCGCCCGGCAAGCCGCGTCCCACCTCCAGCGGCAATTGGCCGCGCGCCAGGATGGCCACGCCGTTCCAGGCTTTCTGGCCGTGCCAGACAGCCTGGTAACCCGCTTGCGCCAGTTCGGCCTGGGGAAAGCGTTCGCCCGGGGCCTTGAGCTCCTGCAGGCAGGCGACGTCCGGCTGGGTCTCCTGCAGCCATTGCAACAGGGCCGGCAGGCGGCTGCTGATGCCGTTGACGTTAAAGGTGGCGATGCGCATGCGGGCTCCGGAAGAATTGTTCGAGCCGCCATTGTCGCCGCAATCGGCCGGCGCGTCCGCGCGCGCCGTCAGCGCCGGATGAAGTGGGGCATATGGGCCGCCATCAGCGCCGCGCAGGCGCTGCCGCCGATCGGCCGGCTCAGGTAATAACCCTGCACCTCGTCGACCCCGTTGGCGGCCAGCAGTTCGAGCTGCTCGACCGTTTCGACGCCCTCGGCGATCACCGTCAGGCCCAGGCCATGGCCCATGGCGATGACGGCGCGCGCGATCGACAGGTCGTGCTGGTCGGTGGTGATGTCGCGCACGAAGGACTGGTCGATCTTGAGCTTGTCGACGGGGAAGCGTTTCAGGTAGCTCAGGTTCGAATAGCCGGTGCCGAAATCGTCGATCGCCACCTTCACGCCCATCGCCTTGATGCGGCGTAAAATTTCGATGGTCTTCTCCGGGTCTGCCATCGAGGCGCTCTCGGTCAGCTCCAGTTCGAGCAGGTGGCCGTCGAGCCCCGTTTCGGCGAGGATGCGCTCGACCATCGCCACCGCGTGCGCCGAGAACTGGCGCGCCGACAGGTTGACCGACACCGGCACCGGCGCCAGTCCCTGGCGCTGCCAGGCCATCGCCTGCTCGCAGGCGCAGCGCAGCACCCACTCGCCGATCGCCATGATCATGCCGGTCTCCTCGGCCAGCGCGATGAACAGGCCGGGCCCGATCAGGCCCTGCTGCGGATGCTGCCAGCGCACCAGTGATTCGACGCCGATGATCTCGCCCGTGCGCACGCTTGCCTGCACCTGGTAGTGCAGCACCAGTTCGTGCCGTTCGATGGCGCCGCGCAGGGCCGTTTCAAACTGGAAGCGGGCCTGGGCGTCCTGGTTGAGCGAGGGCTTGTAAAACTCGTAGCGCTCGTCCACGCTGCTCATGGCGCGCCGCATGGCGGCGTCGGCGCCCCGGTAGATGGCGTCATAGTCCTCGCCGTCGGTCGGGTAGACGGCGATGCCGATGGCCGGATCGAGATGCAGCTCCTGCGTGCCCAGCAAAAACGGCAGCCCCAGTTCGGCCAGCACCTGGCGCGCCATGTCGGCGAAGTCGTCCCCTTTACCCGCCATGGCGATGGCGAAGGTGCGCTCGCTGACACGGCCCACGTTGACGCCGTTGCGCTGGCGGTGGCCCAGCCGCGCGGCCGCCTGGCGCAGCATCGACTGCTCGGCGTCCAGGCCCAGGCTCTCGGCGATCACGCGCAGCCGCTCCGGCTTGATCAATAACAGCCCTACCTGCAGGCGACCGGCGACGACACCGTCCTGCTGCTGCAACTGGCGCACGCGATCGCGCATGACCAGGCTGTTCGGCAAACCCGTCAGGTGGTCGAAGCGGCTCATGTAATGGAGCTTTTCTTCGGCGCCGCGCAGTTCGGTGACATCGACGCCCGTGCACACCAGGTAGTCGATGCTGCCATCGTCGCTGCCCAGCCAGGTGGCCGACCAGATGATGGCGCGCAGGCCGCCGTCGCGCGCGCGCCACTGGCCGCTGAACTGCGCCGCCTCGCCCGGCTCGGGCGGATTGGCGCACAGGCGCGCCAGCCCGCCGCTCTTGGGGTCATCGTCCTGCAGCACCTCGCCGCAGTGGCGGCCGATGGCGTCGGCCCCGCTCCAGCCCAGCGCCGCCTCGCAGGCGGGGTTGAACAAACGGATGATGCAGTCGCTGTCGATCAGGCACACCAGCGCGCCGCTGGTGTCGACCACGGCCGCGAGCAGCTTGCGTTCGCCCTGCCAGGCGGCGGTGCGCTGCTTGACCTGGGTTTCCATGCTGCCGTACAGGCGCGCGCGCTCGACCGCCACGGCGATCTGGTTGCCGACGGTGGTGAGCAACTGCCACTGCTCTTCGCCGAGGCGGTCGTCGGTGGTCGTCAGGCACAGCATGCCGCGCACGGCGGCGCCGCTCGAGACGGGAATGCAGGCATGCGGTTGGCCGCTGTGCTCGCACGACACCATCTGCGGCCCGTTCAGGGCGCCGGCCAGCAGCAGGTGCTCGCACTGGCGGCAAGGCGAGGCCGGGCCGGCGGCGTTGTCGGGCCCCCCGTCCGGCACCGGGCGCAGGCGGCCATCGGCATCGATCAGCTTGAGCGAGGCGCCCAGCACGCCGGGAAAATCGAGCAGCAGCTCGAGCGCCAGCGCGCCCACCGCCTGCTCGGTGAGGGCGGGATTTAAGGCCTCGGCGATTTTATACAGGCCTTCGAGCGACTGGTAGCTATTGGTGATGCGCAGCTGCTGGGCCTTGAGCTGCTCGGTCATCTGGATCGCTTCTTCGTAGGTCGAGATCAGCAGATCGAAAATCTGCTGGCGCTCGGCGGTGATGAAGTGGGTCTGGCCGCCCAGGTTGATGCGCATGCCCATCTGCACGCGCTCGCTGGCGCGCACGGCGCGGTTGGCCAGGATGTAGTGAATGCGGTCGATCAGGTACTGGTTGTCGAAGGGCTTGCGCAAAAAATTATCGGCGCCGCAGTCGAGGCCGCGGATGACGTCATACAGGCTGGTAAGCGACGTCAGCAGGATCACCGGCACATCGTGCAGGGCGGCGTCCCTCTTGACTTCCTGGCACAGGGTAAAGCCGTCCATTTCCGGCATCGCGATATCGCTCACGATCAGCGTGGGCGGCGCCGCGCGCGCCGCCGCGAGACCTTCGCGGCCATTCACGGCCAGCCGCACCCGGAAGCCCGCGTGCTCGAGAACCTGCGCCAGGTACTGGGCCTGGGTGGCGCTGTCCTCAACGACCAGGATATCGATGGCGCCATTGCCGCCCTGCTGGTGGCCGGGCGCGCCGGGGCTGTGCGGCAAACTGGCGCTCGCTGCCGGCAGCGTGTTCATGGCCGCGCCCCGCTGGCGGCGCCGCAGCGCGATACCAGCAACAGCATCTGGTTGCGCGTCCGTCCGCCCGGCGCCGCCACCAGTTGGGCAATCAGGGCAATGGCGGCGCCGGCCAGCTCGCGCCGCCCGCCGTCGACGCCGTCGACGCAGTCGCCAAGCGCCCCTTCGACGGCGCGGCACAGGTACTCGACGTCGAGTAGCTCGACCGCGCGGGCGGCGCCGGCCAGCGTATGAAGCCGCTCGCGCAGGCCGCCCAGCGCCGCCGCGTGGTCGCCAGCGCCGCCCAGCGCCGCCAGCTGGGCGCGCATGGCCTCGAGGTGGCCGCGACACTCGGCGTCGAACAGTTCGATCAGTGGCTGCGGTGCTGCATGGTCCATCTCATCCTCCTGGCACCAGCGCGTCCCGGCTGTACCATTCATGGTCGGGCTTGCAATGCTCTAAGCATAGTACTACGAAGACAATAATGGCGTGGCGGAAATTATTCCACGGGCAGGCACGCACCGGCCGTGCCAAAACGTTAAATAAATATTATCGCGAATTTTACCTTTTACGCCCCCCCGTCCGCAGCCGCTCAGCTTGACTACTAAAGATATAGTTGACAGTCGCCGGGGCGCCCCGCTACCATCAACTATCTTATTAGTTGATGGAGCACGCAATGCATATCACCTTTACCGATCGGGAAGCGGACGTCATGCAGGTGCTGTGGGACCACGGCGCCTGCCTGGTGGCGGACGTGCAGGCGCAGTTGGCGGACCAGCTCGCCTACACCACGGTGCTGACCGTGCTGCGCACGCTTGAGAGCAAGCAGTACGTCGGCCACCAGGCCGAAGGCCGCGGCCACCGCTACCACGCGCTGATCGAGCCGCAGCAGGCGCGCAAGAGCGCGCTGCGGCACCTGACTGACAAACTGTTCAAGGGCTCGTCGGAGCTCTTGATGACCCACCTGGTGAGCGACCAGAAGCTCAGCGCCGCCCAGGCCGAGCGCCTGCGCGCCCTGCTGGCCGAGCACGACAAGGGTGAGCAGCCATGAGCGCCGCCTGGATCGTGTATGCGCTGGCGGTGGCGGTGGTGCTCACGCTGGCGGCGCTGGCGGCCGAACAGGGCGCGCGGCTGGCGCGCCGGGCCGGGCGCTGGGTGTGGGCGCTGGCGATGCTGCTGACGGTGGCGCTGCCGCTGCTGGCGCCCGGCCCCGCACCACGGCCAGAGCCGGGCTCACTGGCGGGGCCACTGGCGAACAGCGCGCCCGCCGCCCGCCCCACCCTGGCCGCCGGCGGTTTTCAAGCCACGCCCTCGCTGACCCCGCGCGCCTGGCTGCCCGAGCGCGCCACGCAGGCGGGCGCCATCGACCTCGACGCGGCGGCGCGCCTTGCCTGGCCGGTGGCGTCGGCGCTTGCGCTGGCCGCGCTGGCCGGCGCCGCCATGGCGCTGCGGCGGCGCCAGCGCCAGTGGCGCCCGGCCCGGCTGGCCGGTGCGGACGTACTCGTCAGCGACGACGCCGGCCCGGCGGTGGTGGGGGTGCTGCGTCCGCGCATCGTCGTGCCGGCGTGGTTGCTGGACGCGCCGCCCCGGCGCCAGGCGCTGGTGCTGGCCCATGAGCAGTCCCACATCGATGCCGGCGACCAGCGCCTGCTGGCGGCGGTGGCCCTGCTGCTGGTGGCGATGCCGTGGAACCTGCCCCTGTGGTTCCAGCTGCGACGGCTGCGCCGCGCCATCGAGGTCGACTGCGACGCCCGCGTGCTGGCGGCCGGCCACCCGCTGGCCGACTACGGCGCGACCCTGATCGATGTCGGTGCGCGCGGGCAGCGCGCGCACCCGCCCATGCCATTTTTAGTGGCGATGGCGGCGCCGGTGCCGTTCCTGGAACAGCGCCTGCGCCTGATGACGCGCCGGCCGGCATTCTGGCAGCGCCTGCTCGCGCCCCTGCTGCTGCTGCTGTCGATCGACATCGGCGTCGCTGCCGCCCGCATCGCCCCGCCGCCCGCTGTCGCCGTCGCCGCGGCCACGGCGCCGGCCGGTCGCGCCGCCCTGGCCGGCTACTACCAGTTGGGCGCCAACCGGGTCGCCGTCGTTACCGTCAGCGCGGCCGGTCTCACCATGAAAACCAACCTGGAGCCGGCATGGCCGCTGCTGGCCGAGTCGGACGATGCTTATTTTGTGCCGGGTACCGACCTGCGCGTGCGCTTTGACCGCGCCGCCGCCACCCTGACGCTGAGCCTGTCCGGCGCCGCCGCCGATCCGGCGCCGCGCACCGACAGCGCCGCCGTCGAACGGGCCGACGCGTACGTGGCGGCGCGCATCGCCAGCGGGCAGCCGCGCGCCGGGGGCGATGTTATCGTTCGCCGCAACGTGGGCGCGCGCCAGCTGGGGCAGTTGCACGCGGCCGATTTCACGCCGGGCCTGCTGCGCCAGGCCAGCGCGCTGATGCCCCTGCAGCGCCATCGCAACGAGGCCATGGGCAGCGTGCAGCAGGTCGACTTCGACGGCGTCGACCGCTTGGGCTGGGACCGCTACAAGGTGCGCTATGCCAACGGCACGCTCAATTGGGCGATCTGGCTCGACGCCGATGGCCGCCTTGCCGCGGCCACGCTGGCCCCGCCGCTGCGCTGAAGCGGGATGGGCCTGTGCCGGGGACGCCCTTGACGCGTGAAAGTTGCGTCAAGATGCTTGACGCCAGCGAAGCCATTACATAGACAAGGCCGTGTTATGCCGCTCCGTGTCAATGTCGGCGCACGCAATGCTCGAAGCTGACGGGGCATTCGGGTAAATCAATTCCCGCAGGCAGCACCAACACCTCACGGTGAAAGCCCCGTATTTTTGATTTTTTCGACTGGCAAGGCACATAGTTGCATTGTCGGCAACGCGGTATTGCTCAGACTTTGCTATCCTTCGGGCGCACATCACCTTACAAAGGGGAAGTAAAATGAGACAGAGCAATCCTCTGACACTCCACGTACCAGAGCCCACCGGCCGACCTGGTTGTCAAACTGATTTTTCGTACTTGCGCCTGAACCCAGCCGGTTCCGTCCGCAAGCCGCCGATCGACGTCGCTTTTGGCGACACCGCCGATCTGGCCAACACCCTCATTCGCGTGCTCGACGACGACGGCAATGCCGTCGGTCCGTGGGCGGCCGACGCGGAAAGCGACACCGAGCTGCTGCGCTTCGGCCTGCGCACGATGATGAAAACGCGGATCTTCGATGCGCGCATGGTCATCGCCCAGCGCCAGAAGAAAATGTCGTTCTATATGACCTCGCTGGGCGAAGAGGCGATCGGCACGGCGCACGCGCTGGCGCTGCGCCCGGGCGACATGAACTTCCCCACCTACCGTCAGCAAAGCCTGCTGATGGCCAACCAGGTCTCGCTGGTCGACATGATCTGCCAGTTGCTCTCGAACGAGCGCGACCCCATGAAAGGGCGCCAGCTGCCGGTCATGTACTCGGTGCGCCAGGCGGGTTTTTTCACCATCTCGGGCAACCTGGCGACCCAGTTCGTGCAGGCGGTCGGCTGGGCAATGGCCTCGGCCATCAAGGGCGACACGAAGATCGCCTCGGCCTGGATCGGCGACGGCGCCACCGCCGAATCGGACTTCAACACCGCCCTCACCTTTGCCAATGTGTACAAGGCGCCGGTGATCCTCAACGTGGTCAACAACCAGTGGGCCATCTCGAGCTACCAGGGCATCGCCGGCGGCGAGAGCGTCACCTTTGCCGCCCGCGGCGTCGGTAGCGGCATCGCTTCGCTGCGCGTCGACGGCAACGATTTCCTGGCCGTGTATGCGGCCTCGAAGTGGGCTGCCGAGCGCGCCCGCGGCAATCTTGGGCCCACCCTGATCGAATGGGTGACCTACCGCGCCGGCCCCCACTCCACCTCCGACGACCCGTCCAAGTACCGGCCTGCCGACGACTGGAGCCACTTCCCGCTGGGCGACCCGATCGCCCGCCTGCGCCGCCACCTGACCAGGCGCGGCTTGTGGTCGGACGACGAGCACACGGCGCTCGAAGCATCACTGGAAGCGGAAATCATCGCCGCCCAAAAGGAAGCCGAAACCTACGGCACCCTGGCCAACGGCCGGGTGCCCAGCGCCGCATCGATGTTCGAGGACGTCTATAAAGAGATGCCCGAGCATTTGCGCCGTCAACGCCAGGAACTGGGAGTGTGAACGTGAAGCGAGACCTGCAAACCAAAACCACGCCGATGACCATGATCCAGGCCTTGCGCTCGGCCATGGACGTCATGCTCGAGCGCGACCCGAACGTGGTCATTTACGGCCAGGACGTCGGCTACTTCGGCGGCGTATTTCGCTGCACCGACGGCCTGCAAGTCAAATACGGCAAGAACCGCGTATTCGACGCCCCCATCTCCGAGGGCGGCATCGTCGGCACCGCCGTCGGCATGGCCGCCTACGGCCTGCGTCCCGTCGTCGAGATCCAGTTCGCCGATTACTTCTACCCGGCCTCCGACCAGATCGTCTCGGAAGCGGCGCGCCTGCGCTACCGCTCGGCCGGCGAATTCACCGCCTCGATGGTGATCCGCATGCCTTGCGGCGGCGGCATCTACGGCGGCCAGACCCACAGCCAGAGCCCGGAAGCGATGTTCACCCACGTGTGCGGCCTGCGCACCGTCATGCCCTCGAACCCCTACGACGCCAAGGGCCTGCTGATCGCCTCGATCGAAAACGACGACCCCGTGATCTTCCTCGAACCGAAGCGCCTGTATAACGGTCCGTTCGACGGCCACCATGACCAGCCGGTGGTGCCATGGTCGAAGCACCCGATGGGCGAAGTCCCGGACGGCTATTACACCGTACCCCTCGATAAGGCCTCCGTGTTCCGCGAAGGCACGGCGCTCACCGTCATCACCTACGGCACCATGGTGTTCGTGGCCGAAGCGGCCGCCAACGAAACCGGCATCGACGCCGAGATCATCGACCTGCGTTCGATCTGGCCGCTGGACCTGGACACCATCGTCAATTCCGTCAAGAAGACCGGCCGCTGCGTCGTCATCCACGAAGCGACCCGCACTTCCGGCTTCGGCGCCGAGCTGACCGCGCTGATACAGGAACACTGCTTTTACCAGCTGGAGGCGCCGATCGAGCGCGTCGCCGGCTGGGACACGCCCTATCCGCACGCCCAGGAATGGGCCTACTTCCCAGGACCCGACCGGGTCGGGGCAGCCTTCAAACGCGCGATGGGAGCATAACGATGGGCGTACATATCATTAAAATGCCCGATCTGGGCGAAGGCATTGCCGAAGTCGAAGTGGTCGCCTGGCGCGTCAAGGTGGGCGACCGCATCGTCGAAGACCAGGTGCTGGCCGACGTCATGACCGACAAGGCGACGGTCGAAATTCCCTCGCCCGTGCATGGCACCGTGACCGCCCTGGGCGGCGCGCTGGGCCAGGCGCTGGCGGTGGGCGCCGAGCTGATACGCCTCGAGGTCGAGGGCGAAGGCAATGAGCACCTGTCGCCCAAGGCGCCGGCACGGGCGCCGGTCGCGGCGAAGGCCGAGGCCCGGGTAGACGCGGTGGCGTCGGCGCCGGTGCCAGCACCAGTGGTGCCGGCGAAAGCGGCGGCGCCCTCGCAGCAGCAGCAGCAGCAGCAAGCCGCCGTCGCGCCGACCCTGCGCGCCGCCGGTGAAAAACCGCTGGCGCCGCCGGCGGTGCGCCAGCGCGCCTGGGACCTGGGCATTGAACTGCAATTCGTCCATGGCAGCGGCCCGGCCGGGCGCATCACCCACGCCGATCTCGATGCCTACGCCGCCCAGCGCGGCAACGGCGGCGGTGCCGGCGGCGGCGACAACCGTTACGCCCAGCGCAACGGTGAACACGCGGTGCCCGTCATCGGCCTGCGCCGGAAAATCGCCGAGAAAATGCAGGACGCCAAGCGGCGCATCCCGCACTTCAGCTACGTCGAAGAGATCGACGTCACCGAACTCGAAGCCCTGCGCGCCCAGCTCAATGCCGGCTACGGCACTGAACGCGGCAAGCTCACCTTGCTGCCGCTGCTGATGCGCGCGGTGGTGCTGGCCGCGCGCCGCTACCCCACCGTCAACGCGCGCTACGACGACGAGGCGGGCATCGTCACCCGTTACGATGCCGTCCACATCGGCATCGCCACCCAGACCGAGCCCGGCCTGATGGTGCCGGTGGTGAAGAACGCCGAGGCGCGCAACCCCTGGTCGAACGCCGCCGAAGTGGCGCGCCTGGCCGAGGCGGCGCGCCAGGGCAAGGCGCTGCGCGAAGAGCTCTCCGGCTCGACCATCACCATCACCAGCCTGGGCGCGCTGGGCGGCATCGTCACCACGCCGGTCATCAATGCGCCGGAAGTGGCCATCGTCGGCGTCAACAAGATGGTCGAGCGGCCGATGGTGCGCGACGGCCAGATCGCCATTCGCAAGATGATGAATCTGTCGTCTTCCTTCGATCACCGGGTCGTCGACGGCATGGTCGCGGCCCAGTTCATCCAGGCCATCCGGGGCTATCTCGAATGCCCGGCCACCCTGTTCGTGGAGTAATCAATGCGTAGTCAATCAACAACTCTGCTCATCATCGGCGGCGGGCCGGGCGGCTATGTCGCTGCCATCCGCGCCGGCCAGCTGGGCATCCCCACCATCGTCGTCGAGGGCGAACGCCTGGGCGGCACCTGCCTCAATGTCGGCTGCATTCCATCGAAGGCGCTGATCCACGCCGCCGAGGAGTTCGACAAGGTGCGCCACTACGCCGACGGCGCCACGCTGGGCATCACCGCCACCGGTGCGCACATCGACATCGCCCGCACGGTGGCCTGGAAGGACGGCATCGTCAAGCGCCTCACCGGCGGCGTCGGCGCCCTGCTCAAAAAGCACGGCGTGCAAGTGATCAAGGGCTGGGCCCGCGTCATCGACGGCAAGACGGTCGAGGTGCTCGAAGCGGGCGACGATGAGCCCATTCGCATCAGCTGCGAGCACCTGCTGCTGGCCACGGGTTCGCAGGCGGTCGAGCTGCCCTTCATGCCCTTCGGCGGCAACGTCGTCTCGGCCACCGAAGCCTTGTCGCCGGCCACCCTGCCGCGCCGCATGGTGGTGGTCGGCGCCGGCTACATTGGCCTCGAACTGGGCACCGCCTACCGGAAACTGGGGGTGGACGTCACCGTCGTCGAAGCGCTCGACCGGGTGCTGCCCGCCTACGACGCCGAACTGGTGCGCCCCGTCGCCACCGCCCTGGCCCACCTGGGCATCGAGGTGCGCCTGGCCACCAGTGTGCTCGGGCTGAGCCACGACGGCCAGGCCGTGCGCGTGCGTAACAGCGCCGGCGAGGAGTCGGCCATCGAAGCGGACCGCGTGCTGGTGGCGGTGGGCCGCAAGCCGGCCACCGCCGGCTGGGGGCTCGAATCGCTGCTGCTGGACATGAACGGGCGCGCCATCAAGATCGACGACCAGTGCCGCACCTCGATGCGCAACGTGTGGGCGATCGGCGACCTGGCGGGCGAGCCGATGCTGGCGCACCGGGCGATGGCGCAGGGCGAGATGGTGGCCGACATCATCGCCGGCAAGAAGCGGCACTTCGCGCCGGCGGCCATGCCGGCCGTGTGCTTTACCGATCCGGAAGTGGTGGTGGTGGGCCTGTGCCCGCCGGACGCACTGGCGGCGGGCCTCGACTGCATCGTCGCCAGCTTCCCGTTCGCCGCCAATGGCCGCGCCATGACAATCGAGAGCACCGATGGTTTCGTGCGCGTGGTGGCACGACGCGACAATCACCTGATCGTCGGCTGGCAGGCGGTGGGCCGGGGCGTGTCGGAACTGTCGGCGGCGTTCTCGCAGTCGATCGAACTGGGCGCCTTGCTCGAAGACGTGGCCGGCACCATCCATGCCCATCCCACCCTCGGTGAAGCGGTGCAGGAAGCGGCCTTGCGGGCGCTGGGGCACGCGCTGCATATCTAAGCGGTCAGGCGCGCTGCGCGCTGCTTGTCCACCATCCCGGCCGCACGAACTTCGTCGTGGCCGGGATCGTCTCCCCCGCATTGACGCGTCGATTTGCTGCCATCCGGGCCCGCTTCGTTGGGCATGGCGTTCTCCCGCATCAACGATG
This sequence comes from Massilia sp. DWR3-1-1, assembly GCF_049898325.1. Taxonomy (NCBI): domain Bacteria; kingdom Pseudomonadati; phylum Pseudomonadota; class Betaproteobacteria; order Burkholderiales; family Oxalobacteraceae; genus Massilia; species Massilia sp. DWR3-1-1. Next base: position 40,732 of record NZ_JAFCXL010000020.1, read on the forward strand.
GCGCGTGGCGCCCGGCAGGCCCTGCGCACTTGTCCTATGCAGATGGTATAAAATTAACAATAACAGTTGTGACAACTCCCGCGCAGGAGTACCTTGGCATTTTCAGCGGAGGACACCATGAACGAAGCTGTCGGCATGCCGGTACCGGTCGCTTACGACCCCAACCATTTTATTGATCAGCTGGCCAAGCGGCTACGGGCCAAGAACGACGCCGCCCTGTGCCGCATGCTGGGCGTCGAGCCGCCCCTGCTGAGCAAGATCCGCCACCGCCGGCTGGCAGTCGGTGCGCCGCTCCTGATCCGCGTGCACGAGGTCACCGGCATGGCCATCGCCGACCTGCGCCAGTTGCTGGGCGACCGCCGCCGCACCTACCGCATCGGCGAAGGGCTGGGCAACAAGGCGCTGGTGCGCGCCAACCTGGTCTAAAGCCCAGCGAGCCAGCCGCCCTTGAAACCGGCCCGGCGCAGCCCGCTTTGCACGTGGGCGCAGCCGCGCATCAGGCCCCAGATGAAGTCGCTGCGGTGATTGTCGATCATCACCACCGTCGGCCCTTCGTTGATGCCGAAGTGATAGGCGGACACCCAGCCGATGTCGCTGTCGGCCTCGTCGTGCTGAAACGTGGCGGAAAACGAGGCCTTGAAGCCGTAGGGATTGACGGCGCGTAGCTTGAGCTTGCAAAAGGCCTCGATGGTGGGGATCACGATTTCCGGGGCGAATGGCAGCGAGGCGACCACCGCCCACGGCGCCAGCGTGCCGTCGTCGGGGCCGTAGGGCACGCCACGCGCAATATAGTCGTAAAACACGCGCTGCTCGCCGGCGATGGTTTTCTTGACGGGCCCGGGCCCGTCGCTGGCCGTCACGCCCCAACTCCACTGGCCGTAACGCTCGAAATGGTAGGGATTGTGGATGGCGTAGCGCTGCTGCACATGGGTGGCGCGGCGGCTGTTTTCGAAATAATCGATGCCGCGCGCGGCCATGAAGCTGTCCTGGATGCCCCGGAAATCGATCCACACGTGCGACAACTGGTGAATGAACAGGGGGCCGGCGTACACGTATTCGATGCCGTACACGGTTTTCCACTGGTAGCCGGTCAGCCAGGCCTCGTAACTGGCGGGGTCGATCGGGTAGGTCGGTGAGCCGAGCGCGAGGATGTACAGGATCAGCGCTTCGTCGTAGCCTTTCCAGTGATACGGCAAGAAACCGCTTCGCGGCTTCCAGCCGTGGCACAGCAGGGGCGGATTGCCGGGCGCCGCATCGCGCATCCACTGCCAGTCGACGCGCCGGTACAACATCTCGGCCAGCGTGCGAATTTCCGTCTCGGCGGCGTCCTCTCCCGTGAAATAGGCGGCCGCCGTCAGCACGCCCGCCATCAGCAGCGCCGTGTCGACGCTCGACAGTTCGCTGTTAAACGCGCGCTCGCCGCTCTCCATATCGAGGAAGTGGTAATAGAAACCCTTGTAGCCGCTGTCCTTCAGGCCCCTGCCCTGGCGGCTGCCGGCAAAGAAGCGCAAGGTGGCCAGCGTGCGCGCCCTCGCATGGGTGCGAGACATCATGGCGCGCTCGACGCCGATGGGATAAATGGTCAGCGCCAGGCCCACCGCGGCGATGCTGGCCGGCCAGTCGGGCGCCGTCTTGTCGCGCACCAGGCCGTTGGCCTCGTTCGCTTCAACGAGAAAATAGGCGAACGATTCCTGTTGCAGGCTCGTCAGCAGTTCGTCGTGGCCGGCGTCAAGGGGCATCGGCCCGCCACGGTTGCGGGTAGAAAGTAGGCATCGCGCTCAGAAAGAATATGCAGCCACCAAAATAACAGGGGCCGGCGGCCCCAGCTGTTCGCTAACGAACAGTGGGAGCGCCGGCCCCTGCTATTTATCGCGGTGCTCAGTCGCGGATGTCGAGCGCGCGGTTCAGGCTCAGTGCGCCCAGCGAGCAGGCGGCGCCCGACAGCAGGTACAGGCCCACATACACGAGGCCGAAGTGCGCTGCCAGGCCCAGCGCCACCAGCGGGGCGAAACCGGCACCCACCAGCCACGACAGGTCGGAGGTGTAGGCCGCGCCCGAATAGCGGAACCGGGTGGGAAAATTCGACGTGACGGCGCCCGCGGCCTGGCCATACGACAGGCCCAGCAGCAGGAAACCGATCAGCACGAAGGTGTTTTCGCCCGATTCGCCGCCACCCATCATCGATGGCACGAAGAAGCTGAACACGGCGATGAGCGCCGCGAGCGTGCCCAGCGTGGTGCGCCGGCCGACTTTGTCGGCGATCAGGCCGGAGGCGACGATGCCGACGGCGGCCAGGACCGCGCCGAACATTTGCAGTTGCAGGAAGTCGGTAATCGAGCGGGGCGAAAACAGGCGGATCCACGACAGCGGGAACACGGTGACGACGTGGAACAGCGCGTAACTGGCCAGGGCTGCCAGCGCGCCGATGACGACATTGCGGCCTTGCGAGCGCGACAGTTCGCCAAACGGGGTCGGCTGCAATTCACGGTCTTCCAGCAAATGCGAGTATTCATTGGTGGCCACCAGGCGCAAGCGGGCAAACAGCGCGACGACGTTGATGGCGAAAGCAACATAGAACGGATAGCGCCAGCCCCAGTCAAGAAATTCGCCCATGCTGACGGTCGAGAGCAAGTACCAGAACACGCCGGCGGCGATGACGAAGCCGACCGGGGCGCCCAACTGGCCCAGCATGGCGTACCAGCCGCGCCGGTCGGCCGGGGCGTTCAGTGCCAGCAGCGACGGCAAGCCGTCCCACGAGCCGCCCAGGGCCAGGCCCTGGCCCACCCGCAGCAGGGCCAGCAGGACGATGGCGGTGCTGCCCTGCTGGGCATAGGTCGGCAGCAGCGCGATGCCGCAGGTGGACACGCCCAGCAACAGCAGCGCGCCGGTCAGCTTGGCTTCGCGCCCCATGCGGCGCTGCACGGCCATCGAGATGGCGGTGCCGATGGGACGGGCGATGAAGGCCAGCGCGAACACGGCGAACGCGTACAAGGTGCCCTGCAGCGGATCGACGAAAGGGAAAAACACGGCGGGAAACACCAGCACCGAGGCGATGGCGTAGACGAAAAAGTCAAAATACTCGGAGGCGCGGCCGATCACCACGCCGACGGCGATTTCACCGGGCGAAATGTGGGAATGGTCATCGTGATCGTTGCGCTCGATCTGGTGAGGCGCAGGATTGAGGGCAGTGACGGCGCCCTGGGGGGTGTTAATGGTAGACATGAATGATCTCCTGCGAAGGGTTATGTTACTTTCATACTACAACGCCTGATCGCCAGCATAGCGCACTCCACCGCGCTGTCAACAAAATAGGACAATTTGTCCTATCGCAAGGATCATCCGAAACGGGTACAGTGGCATCTTCCGCTCACTCCATTTGCCCACTACCGCATGTTTATAAGCTCGATACCCAAAGCAAGCTCGACAAAAGGCCTGGCCCGTCGCGCGCTGCTGTTGCTGCCCCTGTCCTTACTGTCGGCATGTAACACCATCGTCATGAACCCGGCCGGTGACATCGCCAACCAGCAGGCTGACCTGATCGTGGTCTCGACCTTGCTGATGTCGTTGATCATCGTTCCGGTCATTGCGCTGATCATCATTTTTGCCTGGCGTTATCGCCGGAGCAATACCAGCGCGCCGTACAAGCCGGAGTGGGACCATTCGACCCGTCTCGAACTGGTGATCTGGGGCGCGCCCCTGCTGATCATCATCGCGCTGGGCCTGATCACCTGGATCAGCACCCACCTGCTCGACCCGTACCGGCCGCTGCACCGCCTCGACGCGCAGCGCCCCATCGCCGCCAACACCAAGGTACTGGAAGTGCAAGTGGTGGCGCTCGACTGGAAATGGCTGTTCATCTATCCGGAACTGGGCATCGCCACCGTCAACGAGCTGGCCACCCCCATCGACGTGCCGGTGCGCTTCAAGATCACCGCTTCGACCGTCATGAACTCGTTCTACATCCCCGCCATGGCCGGCCAGATCTACGCCATGCCGTCGATGCAGACCACCCTGAACGCGGTGATGAACAAGCCCGGCGTGTACGACGGCTTCTCGGCCAACTACAGCGGCGCGGGTTTTTCGAACATGCGCTTCAAGCTCCATTCGATGGACCAGGCCGGCTTCGACGCCTGGGTCGCGAAAGTAAAAAGCGAGGCCAGCCCGCTCGACCGCGCGACCTACCTGGCGCTGGAAAAACCCACCGTCAAGGACGCCGTGCGCCATTTCAACAGCGTTGAAACGAATCTGTTCGACGCCGTCGTCAACCGTTGCGTGGAACCTGGCAGCATCTGCATGAGCCAGCAAATGCATGCCGACGCCCACCGTCACCCCGGCGCTACCGTCGAACACCAGCTGGCCGTCGCCAGCAAAGCGGAAATTTGCACTACGCCAACTAACCCAGTGAAGACAAACTAATGCAACAACCTACCTCTCTGCTGCTGGGACGGCTGTCCTGGGAAGCGATTCCTTTCCACGAGCCGATCCTGATCGCTACCTTCGGCATGGTCGCCCTCGGTGGCCTCGCCATGCTGGCGCTGATGACCAAATTCCGCCTGTGGGGCCCCTTGTGGCGCGACTGGGTGACCAGCATCGACCACAAAAAAATCGGCATCATGTACATGATTCTCGGTTTCATCATGCTCTTGCGCGGCTTTGCCGACGCCCTGATGATGCGCGCCCAACAGGCCATGGCCTTCGGCGACAACGCCGGCTTCCTGCCGCCGCACCACTATGACCAGGTGTTCACCGCCCACGGCGTGATCATGATTTTCTTCGTCGCCATGCCATTCGTGACGGGCCTGATGAACTACATGGTGCCGCTGCAAATCGGCGCCCGTGACGTCGCCTTCCCCTTCCTGAACAATTTCTCGTTCTGGATGACCACCTTCGGCGGCATGCTGACGATGGTGTCCCTGTTCATCGGCGAATTCGCCAAGACGGGCTGGCTCGCCTATCCACCGCTGTCGGGCATCATGGCCAGTCCCGATGTGGGGGTCGACTATTACATATGGTCACTGCAGATTGCGGGGGTAGGCACACTACTGTCGGGCGTGAACCTGGTCGCCACCATCGTCAAGATGCGCGCGCCGGGCATGACCATGATGAAGATGCCGATTTTCACCTGGACCGCCCTGTGCACCAACGTGCTGATCATCTGCGCCTTCCCGGTACTGACCGCCGTCCTGGCCATGCTGTCGATGGACCGCACGGTCGGCACCCACTTCTTTACCAATGACCTGGGCGGCAACGCCATGATGTATGTCAACCTGATCTGGATCTGGGGCCACCCCGAGGTCTACATCCTGGTGCTGCCCGTGTTCGGCATCTTCTCGGAGATCGTCGCCACCTTCTCGAGCAAGCGCCTGTTCGGTTACACCTCGATGGTCTATGCCACCGTCGTCATCACCATCCTGTCCTACCTGGTCTGGCTGCACCACTTCTTCACCATGGGTTCGGGCGCGTCGGTCAACTCGTTCTTCGGCATCACCACGATGATCATTTCGATCCCGACGGGCGCGAAGATCTTCAACTGGCTCTTCACCATGTACCACGGCCGCATCCGCTACGAGCTGCCGATGATGTGGACCATCGCCTTCATGATCACCTTCGTCATCGGTGGCATGACCGGCGTGCTGCTGGCGGTGCCGGCGGCCGACTTCGTGCTGCACAATTCGCTGTTCCTGATCGCCCACTTCCACAACGTCATCATTGGCGGCGTGGTGTTCGGGGTGTTCGCCGGCATCCAGTTCTGGTTCCCGAAAGCGTTCGGCTACAAGCTCGACGAATTCTGGGGCAAGATGGCCTTCTGGTTCTGGACCATCGGTTTCTACCTGGCCTTCATGCCCCTGTACGTCCTGGGCCTGATGGGTGTGACGCGCCGCATGAGCCATTTCGACGACAAGTCGCTGCAGATCTGGTTCGTCATCGCCGCCATCGGCGCCGTGTTTGTCGCCATCGGTATCGCTTCGATGATCATCCAGTTCGTCGTCAGCTACCTGCGCCGCGAACAGTACCGCGACGTCACGGGCGATCCATGGAACGGCCGTACGCTCGAATGGTCGACCTCGTCGCCACCGCCGGACTACAACTTTGCCTTCACGCCCCGCGTGTACGACAACGATACCTGGGCCGACATGAAAGCGCTGGGCTACCAGCGTCCCCGTGATGGCTTCGTCGACATCCACATGCCGAAGAACACCGGCGCCGGCTTCATCATCGCCGCCCTGTCCTTCGTGCTCGGCTTTGCCATCGTCTGGCAAATCTGGTGGCTCGCTGCCGTTGGCCTGCTGGCGACCCTGGTTGCCATCATCGTCCACACGTTTAACTACAAGCGCGATTACTACATTCCTGCGGCTGAAGTGATCCGCACGGAAAACGCCCGTTCCCTTTTGATCGATAGCCATGCCTGATCTGACTACTTCACCCAACGCCGCCAGCGGCGTCGACCAAAGCGCACGTTTCTACGTGAAGCACCACCATCCGGAGAACGGCACCTTGCTGGGCTTCTGGATGTACCTGATGAGCGATTGCCTGATCTTCGCTTGCCTGTTCGCCACTTACGCCGTGCTGGGCCGCAACTACGCAGGCGGCCCCACCGGCGCCGAGCTGTTCGACCTGCCCCTGGTGGCGCTCAACACCTCGCTGCTGCTGCTGTCGTCGATCACCTACGGCTTCGCCATGCTCGAGATGCAAAAGAGCAAGGTCAAGGCCGTCATGGTCTGGCTGGCCATCACCGGCCTGCTCGGTTGCGGCTTCATCGGCCTCGAGCTGTACGAGTTCATTCACCTGATCCACGAAGGCGCCGGTCCCCAGCGCAGCGGCTTCCTGACCGCCTTCTTCTCGCTGGTGGCCACCCACGGTCTGCACGTGACCTTCGGTATCATCTGGCTGGTCACGTTGATGGTGCAACTGAGCAAACACGGCCTGACCACCGAGAACACCCGTCGCCTGATGTGCCTGTCGATGTTCTGGCACTTCCTGGACGTGGTCTGGATCGGCGTCTTCACCTTTGTTTACCTGATGGGAGTGCTGCCATGAGCGCGCATGCCGACAACCACGGCCACCCGGCCCACGATTCACACGATGCGCACGCTGGCCACGATCACCACGACAGCGGGGCGCCCCACTCGACCCTGAAGGGTTACGCCACCGGCTTCATCCTGGCCGTCATCCTCACCGCCATTCCGTTCTGGCTGGTGATGGGCGACGTGATGAAAGATCCCGGCACCCTCGGCCTGGTCCTGATGGGCTTCGCCGGCGTCCAGATCGTCGTGCACATGATTTATTTCCTGCACATGAACTCGAAGGTCGAGCAAGGCTGGTCGATGCTGGCGCTGGTGTTTACCATGATGTTGTTGGTAATCATGCTGGCCGGTTCGATCTGGGTCATGTACCACATGAACCACAACATGATGCCTGGCATGATGAACGAGATCATCAAACAGGCGCCATGATGCACCCCGCGGGCGCATCCCCGGCGCCCCGTTCTTCCCGCGCACGGTGGCTCGCCGCCACCGCCGCGCTGCTGATGTGCCTGGGCTTTGTTGCCCTGGGCACATGGCAAATCTACCGACTGCAATGGAAACTGGCCCTGATCGAACGGGTCGAGCAGCGCGTGCACGCCACCCCGGCGGCGGCGCCCCCGTCCGCTGCCTGGGCGGCGGTGTCGCGCGAACGTGACGAGTACCGCCACGTGTTCGTGCAAGGCCATTACCTGGACGGCGCCGACGCGCTGGTGCAGGCGACGACGGAACTGGGCGGTGGTTTCTGGCTGCTGACGCCGTTCTGCACGGTCGACGGCGCCACCGTGCTGGTCAACCGCGGCTTCGTCACGCCCGCGCGGCCCAAGCCCGTGCTCCAGGCGGGCGCCGTCTGCCAGCCTGGCGGCGCAGCCACGACCACGACCACGACCACGGTGACCGGTTTATTGCGGCTGCCCGAAACGGGGGGCGGCTACCTGCGCAACAACGATGCCACCGCCAACCGCTGGTTCTCGCGCGACGTCGCCGCCATCGCCACGGCCCGCGCGCTGGGACCGGTGGCGCCGTATTTCATCGACCGCGAGGCCGACGCCGGCACCCCGCCCGCCGGCACCCCCGTCGGCGGCCTGACGGTGCTTGATTTCACCAACAACCACGTGGTGTACGCGCTGACCTGGTACGCACTGGCCTTGCTGGCCGCGGGCGGCGCCTGGCTGCTGCTGCGGCGCGGCGCGGGATCGTCCCGGTGAACACAGCATCGGCCATCGGCACGCCCGGCCACACGCCAGCGGAGACGGCGGCCGGTTACCGCAATATGCAGCAACTGATCCAGTTGCGCTGGATCGCGGTGATCGGCCAGATCACCACCATCGCCACGGCCAGTCTGCTGCTGGGCATCCACTTGCCCGTGGCCGACATGCTGCGCGTGCTGGCCTGCCTGATCGGCTTTAATATTTTCAGCCACCTGCGCTGGCACGAACAGCGCGTGGTCGACAACCGCCAACTGTTCCTGGCACTGCTGGTGGACGTGTTCAGCCTGACCTTCCAGCTTTATTTGTCGGGCGGCATGGCCAACCCCTTCGTGTTCCTCTACATGCTGCAGGTGATCCTGGCGGCGGTGCTGCTCGAACCATGGTCGAGCTGGACCATTGTCGGCATCACCGGCGTGTGCGCGGTGCTGCTGGCGGCCTTTGCCCAGCCGCTGTCGCTGCCGCTCGACTACGCCGAAGGCATGTCCAGCCTGTACGTCGAGGGGATCTTCATCAGCTTCATCGTCAATGCGGCGCTGCTGGTGGTGTTTATCACCCGGATTACCCAGAACGTGCGCAAGGGCGACGCCGCCCTGGCCGACCTGCGCCAGCGCGCCGCCGAAGAAGAGCACATCGTCCGCATGGGCCTGCTTGCCTCGGGCGCCGCCCACGAACTGGGCACGCCGCTGGCCACCCTGGCCGTGATCCTGGGCGACTGGCGCCGCATGGCCGAGTTCAGGGAAAACCCCGAACTGCTGGCCGAACTGGGCGAGATGCAGGTGCAGATCGGGCGCTGCAAGGCCATCGTCAGCGGCATCCTGATGTCGGCCGGCGAGGCGCGCGGCGAATCGTCCGTCAAGACCACCATCAAGGTCTTCCTCGACGAGCTCGCGGCCGAGTGGCGTGCCAGTCGCACCCTGCTGGTATTCGAGTACGATAACGGCATCGAACAGGATCTCGCCGTGGTGTCGGACTCGACGCTCAAACAGATGATTGCCAATGTGCTCGACAATGCGCTGGAAGCCTCGCCGGGCTGGCTGCGCCTGGTTGCCAGCCGCGACGGCGACGACCTGATCCTGGAAGTGCTCGACGCGGGCCCCGGCTTTGCCCCTGGGATGCTGGCCCAATTCGGCAAACCGTATCAGTCGACCAAGGGCCAGCCGGGGCGCGGCCTGGGCCTGTTCCTGGTCGTCAACGTGGCGCGCACCCTCGGCGGCAGCGTTGCCGCCAGCAACCGCGACGCCGGCGGCGCCGCCGTCAGACTCACCCTGCCGATGTCGGCGATCGCCCTGGAAGCACCGCATGGACACTAGCCGCAGCCTGATCCTCATCGAAGACGACGCCGCCTTTGCGCGCACGCTGGGCAAGTCCTTCGAGCGGCGCGGCTACAGCGTGATGCTGGCCACCAGTTTTGAAGAGGCGCGGGTGCTGCTCGAGACGCGCAATCCCCGCTTCGCCGTGGTCGACCTGAAACTGTCCGGCCATTCGTCGGGCCTGGCCTGCGTGCAAATGCTGCACGAGCACGATGCGGACATGCTCATCGTCGTGCTGACGGGCTTTGCCAGCATTGGCACGGCGGTCGAAGCGATCAAGCTGGGCGCCTGCCAGTACCTGGCCAAGCCCTCTAACACGGACGACATCGAAGCCGCGTTCGGCCACCTGGCGGGCAATGTCGACCACGAGTTGCCGGAACGCGCCACCTCGATCAAGACGCTCGAGTGGGAAACCATCCACGGCGTGCTGGCGGAAACGGATTTCAATATTTCCGAAGCGGCCAGGCGACTGGGCATGCACCGCCGCACGCTGGCGCGCAAGCTGGAAAAACAGCGCGTCAAATAGGCAAGCGTGGTGCGGCGCGCCGCCGCTACCGCTGCCGCCTCAGCGCGGGCGCGCCAGTTCCGGCAACACCACCGTGAAGGTGCTGCCCTGCCCCGGTCCCGCGCTGTCGGCCTTGACCAGGCCGCCATGCAACTGCACCAGGTTCTTCACCAGCGCCAGTCCCAGCCCCAGCCCGCCGTGCGACCGGTCGGCGGTGCGCACGGCCTGGGTGTGCAGGTCGAACACCTGCGGCACCAGTTCCGGCGCCATGCCGATGCCGTCGTCGCTGACCGTCAGCAGCACCCTGCCCTCGGCGCTGGCCAGGCGCAGCGCCAGGTGGCCGTCTTGCGCCGTGTAGCGCGAGGCATTGCCCAGCAGATTGCCGACCACCTGTACCAGCCGCTTGTGGTCGCCCTCGACCATGCACGGCGCGGGCGGCAGGTGCACCTCGAGCCGCTGCTGCCTGGCCGCGCACTGGGGGGTGATCTGCTCGCACGCCTGTTCGACGACCCCGCGCAGGTCGAGCGGCGCGCGGGCAATTTCAATCAAGCCGCGCGCCACCCGCGAGACGTCCAGCAGATCGTCGACCAGGCGGCTCATGTGGTCGGCCTGGCGGCCGATCATCGCCGCCGTGCGCGTCACCGCCACCGGGTCGCTCGCCTGCATGGTCAGCAGGCGGGCGCCGGTGATGATGGGAGAGAGCGGGTTGCGCAACTCGTGCCCCAGCAGAGCGAGAAACTCATCCTTGCGCTGGTCGGCCGTGAGCAGGCGCGCCGCCACCGCATCGCGTTCGGCGCTGCGCTGTTCGAGCGAGGCGGCCATGCGGTCGAGCGCATGGGCCAGTTCACCGATTTCCTCGCCGCCATGGCGCATGCCCGTGCGGGTGGCCAGTTCACCCGAGGCGATGCGGTCGGCGGTGGCCGCGATCAGGCGCACGCGCTTGACGATGAGCACATCGCCCACCCACCAGGCGACGACCGCGGCCAGCGCCAGGGTCGCCAGCAAGCCGCCCAGCAAGAGCAACTGGTCGCGCCACACCGCGTCGAGCACCGCCGCTTCCGGCACCCCGATCAGCACCGTGTAATTCGACAGGATGAGTGGGCCCACCTTGCTCGATGCATACAGGCGCTTGATGCCGTCGGCGTCGAGCACGCTCAGGGGCGCGCCGTCGGTGCGGGTGGCGCGGCTGGCCGGCAAGGGGATTTTTTTGCCCAGCATGCCAGCGGCGGCGGGCCGGTGCGAGATGACGGTGCCCTCCTCGTCCAGCGTCCACAGCACGGCATTGGCGGGCAGTTGCACGCTGTCGACGAACTTGTCCAGTTCGACCAGGTCGAGAGCGGCGAACAGCACGCCCACCACCTGATCGCCCTTGATCACGGGCAAAGTGAGGTTGACCGTGTGCTTTTGCACCACGCGGCCGAACACATAATTGCCGGCAATAAAGCGCCGCTCGGCCACGGCCCGGCGGAAATGGGCGCGGTCGCCCAGATTGACGGGCACCAGCGCCGGCACGGCGCTGCAGACCACCTCGCCACTGATGGCAATCAGGCCGAAATTGACGTAATCGCGGTTCTTTTGCAGGATATCGGCCAGTACGGCCGGGCATTCGGCGCGGTGTTCCACCACCGTCGGCACGCTCGAGAGGTCACGCAGGATTTGCATGGCCGACTCGATCGACTGCGCCTCGTTGGCGGCGGCCAGGTTCACCAGGCGCTGCAGATTGTCGCGCGCGGTGCTGATCGCCGTGGCGCGCTCGCGCACCCCGACGGCGATCGTCATCGCCACCAGCGGCATCAGCGACAGGGCGACGAGCAGCATCAGGCGCCAGCGCAAGCTGTGAAAGGTTGCCCGCCAGGGCAGGCGCGGGCGTGGCAGGGCTGCGTCGCTCATGATTGATTACAGCAAAATGTCGGGCCGCCACTGTAGCGCAAAATCGGCCCGGTCAGCAAAGCGCTGGCGTGCGAAACTGAGGAAAATGAGACACCGGCGACCCGCTCAGGGGTGGCCGCCGGGGGCTGGGCCGCTCGGGGTTGCGCCGCTCAGCTGCGCCTGCACCTGCCTGGGCACGGCCGCGTACTGGCGCAATTGCATGCTGTAACTGGCGCGGCCCTGCGTGAGCGAACGCAAGGTGGTGGCGTAGCCGAACATGTCGGCCAGCGGCACCAGCGCGCGCACCAGTTTGCCGCCGCCGGCCTGGTCTTCCAGGCCCTGCACGATGCCGCGGCGCGCCGTCAGGTCGCCCATCACGTGGCCCATGAAGGGCTCGGGGGTTTCCACCTCGACCTGCATGAGTGGTTCGAGCAGCACGGGCGCACCCTGGCGCAGGGCCTGGCGCACAGCCAGCGCCGCCGCCATGCGGTAGGCGTGTTCGTTCGAATCGACCTCGTGGTAAGTGCCGAACGTCAGGGTGGCGCGCACATCGACCACCGGGTAGCCGGCCAGCACGCCGCTGCGCAGGCTCTCCTCGATGCCCTTGTCGACGGCGGGAATGAACTGGCGGGGAATGGCGCCGCCCTTGACGGCGTCGACGAACTGGTAGCCCTGCCCCGCGGCGGCCGGTTCGAGGCTGAGCACCACGTGGCCGTACTGGCCCCGTCCGCCCGTTTGCTTGATGTACTTACCTTCGACATCGACCACCTTCCTGCCGATGGTTTCGCGGTAGGCCACCTGCGGCTTGCCCACCGTGGCCTCGACGGCAAATTCGCGGCGCAGGCGTTCGACCAGGATTTCCAGGTGCAATTCGCCCATGCCCGAGATGATGGTCTGGCCTGTTTCAGGGTCGGTGTGGACCCGGAACGACGGGTCTTCCTGCACCAGGCGGTCAAGCGCCGCGCCCATTTTTTCCTGGTCGGCGTGGGTTTTCGGCTCGACCGCCTGCCAGATGACCGGTTCCGGGAACAGCATTTTTTCCAGCACGATGACGTGCCCGGGCGCGCACAGGGTGTCGCCCGTGGTGACGCCCTTGAGGCCGACGGCGGCGGCGATGTCGCCTGCGCCGACCTCGCCGATTTCCTGGCGATCGTTGGCGTGCATCTGCAGCAGCCGTCCCAGCCGCTCGCGCTCGCCGCGGCGGGGGTTGTAGACGCTGTCGCCGGCCCTTGCCCGTCCCGAGTAGACGCGCACATAACAGAGCTTGCCCACGAACGGGTCGCTCATGATTTTAAATGCCAGCGCGGCGAACGGGGCGTCGTCGGCGGGGGCGCGCCAGGCGGGCATGTCGTGCTCGTCGGTGCCGCCGATGGCGGGCAGGTCCAGCGGCGACGGCAGGTAATCGATGACGGCGTCGAGCAGCGCCTGCACGCCCCGGTTCTTGAAGGCGCTGCCGGCCAGCAGGGGCACGATTTCGTTGCGGATGGTGCGTGCGCGCAAGCCCTGGCGGATCTCGGCATCGGTCAGGGTGGCGCCGTCCAGGTATTTTTCTGTCAGCGCCGGGCTGGCCTCGGCGGCCGCTTCCACCATCTTCTCGCGCCAGTCGTGCGCCGTCGCCTGCAGGGCGGCGGGGATGGCCTGGTAGCTGAACACGGTGCCCTGGGTGGCGTCATCCCAGACGATCGCGCGCATGCCGATGAGATCGACGACGCCATGGAAGTCGTCCTCGGCGCCCAGCGGCAACTGCACCGGCACCGCCAGCCCGTTGAGACGGCTGGCAATCTGCTCGCGCACGCGGAAAAAATCGGCGCCCACCCGGTCCATCTTGTTCACAAACGCAATGCGGGGCACATGGTATTTGTTTGCCTGGCGCCACACGGTTTCCGACTGCGACTGCACCCCGCCGACGGCGTCGTAGACCATCACCACGCCGTCGAGCACGCGCATGGCGCGCTCGACTTCGATGGTGAAATCGACGTGACCGGGGGTATCGATGAGATTGATGCGGTGTTCGGCGGCGGTGCCGTCCATGCCGCGCCAGAAGGCGGTGGTGGCGGCCGCGGTGATGGTGATGCCGCGCTCCTGCTCCTGCGCCATCCAGTCCATGGTGGCGGCGCCCTTGTCGACTTCACCGAGTTTGTGGTTGACACCCGTGTAAAACAGGATGCGCTCGGTGGTGGTGGTCTTGCCGGCGTCGATGTGGGCGCTGATGCCGATGTTGCGATAGCGCTCGATGGGGGTTCTGCGGGTCATCACTAGCTCCTGGTGGAATTCGGACGGGCGACGCTTGCACCTCCATCTTAGACCTGTCGCGCGCGCGCGCGCCGATCAAGCGTGCGCGTGATGGGTGGCGGTGAGCCGGCGCATCAGGGGCAGCGCCGCCAGCGCGATCAGGGTGCAGGCGATGGCGCCGATGCCCAGCTTGTTGAACAGGCTCGTGTAGATCGGCAGGGTCAGCAGGGGATCGACCATGTCGCGCGGCACGCTGGCCAGGTTGGCGACCACGCCGCCCAGGTACTGGGAAATGCCGACGGCGACAAAATAGGCGCCCATCATGAAGCCGCCCATGCGCGCCGGCACGTAGCGGGCGATCATCGCCAGCCCCAGGCCCGACACCAGCAGTTCACCCAGCGAATAGCAGCCGTAGCCGATGATCATCACCCACGACGAGGTCTTGCCGCCGACGGCGAACTGGCCGGCGATGCCGTACACAAAAAAGCCCACCGCCACCATGGCGAAGCCGAGGGCGAACTTGGCGGCGATCGACAAGTCGCGGCCGCTGCGGCCGGCGACGCTGTACAAGCCTGCCAGCACGGGGCTGAGCAACATGATCCAGATCGCGTTCAAGGCCTGGAACTGGGCCGGCGACCAGGTCCACAAGTGCGAACCGAACACGGCAAAGTCCAGGTCGACATTGCGCAGCGCGAACAGCGACAGCGAGGTCGACATTTGCTGGTAGAAAATGAAGAAGAACACCGTCTGCAGCGTCAGCACGAGGGCGGCGATCAGGCCGGCCCGTTCGTTCGGCTCGCTCTTGCGGATCAGGTGGATGAAAATGCCCAGCACCACGATGCCGGCGATGTACACGAAGGCGCGGGCGATGGCCTGGTATTGCAAGATGACGGCCGAGGCGCCCACCGCCAGCACGCCGGCGCCCAGCACCATGAGGAGCTTGTCCACGCGCAGCGGCAACTGGTCGGGGGCCGAGCCGATATGGGCGATGGTGCGGCGGGTGAAACTGACGTTGATCAGGCCCACCACCAGCCCCACCGCACAGACGGCGAAGGCAGCGTGCCAGCCGAAGCCGTCGCCGTAGTTGGCGTTGACGTAGTCCTTGATCATGGGCGTGGCCAGCATCGACACGGTCGAGCCCACATTGACGGCCATGTAGTACAGGGTGAAGGCACTGTCGATTTTCGAATCGTCGCCTTCATAGATCTTGCGCACCATGTTGGCGGTGTTCGGCTTGAACAGGCCGTTGCCGACCACCACCACGCCCAGCGCGGAAAAGATGAACCAGGTGTTTTGCGTGGGCACCGCCATCAGCGCATAGCCCAGCGCGAGGATCATGGCACCGATGTGCATGCAGCGGCGCGTGCCCAGCACCTTGTCGCCGATCCAGCCGCCGATGGCGGGCGAGACATAGATCAGCGCCGCGCAGGCGCTCCACACGAGATTGGCGCGGCTGTCGTCGAAGCCCAGTCGCTGGACCAGGAAATAGACGATCAGGGCCTGCATGCCGTAGTAGCCAAAGCGCTCCCACAGTTCAATGAGGGCGATGGTGGAAAACGAGCGCGTTTGCGTGTAAGGGGCGCTGCTGGCCGCCGAAAGGGGCGCGAGGGGGGCCTGGGTTTGCATGTCCGTTTTTGCCTTTATGGTCGATATCGAGGCGCCTTCCCGGATCGCGGGAAGGCGCCACTGGCTGCGTCGTGGTTCACTGACGCGCAATTATCGTGCATGGACGGGCAAGGCGGCAACCGAAGAGTGCGACTGGCGCGGCGCGGCGCGCCGGGCGATCAGGCGTCGACGATGATCTCTTCGATCACTTCGATCGAGGTGGGCTTGGTCAGGTGCAGGTCGAAACCGGCGCTCTTTGCGCGCGCGCGGGTGGCGTCGTCGCGCCAGGCGGTCAGGGCGACGATGCGCACCGCGGCCAGGCCGGCGATCTGGCGCATGGCGACGGCCACCTCGAAGCCGTTCATGCCGGGCATGCCGATGTCGAGAAACACCACATCGGGCCGCTGGCGCTCGGCAGCGCGCAGACCATCGGCGCCGTTGTGGGCGGCGACGGCGTCGTGGCCCAGCAGTGACAGGATCGCCACCAGGGTGTCGGCGGCGTCGGCGTTGTCGTCGATGACGAGCACGCGGCGGTTCGGGACGACCACCGCGCTATCGGCGGACGTTGCGGCACTGGCGGTGGTGAGAGAGGGAGCGTTCATGGGAAACTCTGCATCAGTTCGACCGGCAGGTCGGTGTTCAAACAAACGGGCAGAGTTTTGGCCGAAGGGTTGTGTTGTCATTCTGGCCTCGCAAGGCGGACCACACAATGGCTGTACTGTAACACGAATTGAATTGAAGACACACCTGCCCCGCCCGTGGCGTGCGCGGGGGGCAGGCGCCGCCGCGCCGCGCCCGCGCCCCCCTCATTGCGCGCGCACTGGCCCCTGGTAGGGCTGGTAGGCGGGCCACTGCAAGGCCACCGGCCGCACGTCCAGGCGCAGGCGGTAGACGGAAACCGCCTCGGAACTGGCCGACACATAGCCACTGCTGGCGGGCGCGCGGCTGAACCGAAACTCGAAGCCGGGGGCGCCGGCGGGCGCGCCCGGTCCCGCGAAGGCCAGCCCGATGGCGGCCGGCTGGTCGCTGTCGATCAGGCGCGACATCAGGTCGACGACGGTGGTGTTGCCCAGGATATCGGCGGCGACCAGCGCTGTGCGGTATTCGGGCGCGGCGGGATCGACCTTGCCGCCGATCTTGTCGGCGGACGGGGTCAGCACGCCCGTGGCCAGGTTGATGCGGTCGCCATGGTCGAGGTAGCTGATGCTGGCGTTGCTGACGTTAAAGCCGGGCACGCTGGCATCGACCTGCGCCGCGTCCGTTTCCAGCACGATCACGCCCTTGTAGCCGATCACCTCGGCCTCGCGCCCCGGCCCCACCACCAGCGCCGTGTTTTCATCGATGCCGATGCCGCGCCGGTACTGCTGGCGCAGCATCAGCGGCAGCATGCGGGCGAAGCGGCCCCGCACCAGCAGGTGCTGGTCGACAAACACGTCATTGCCGATAAACCCCAGGCCAGGCGCCATCACGCCGCCGTCGGCCACCCCGCGCTGCAGGACCTCCAGCACGGACGGGGCATTGTCGAACATGGTCGAACTCATCACGGCCGCACCCGCGCTGGTGCCGGCAATCACCCCGCCGCGCCGGTACAGGCGCCAGATGGCGTCGAGCACGGCCGAATTGGCGCCGTCCGGGTTGCGCAAGGTGGCGACGATGCGGGCCTGGTCGCCACCGAGAAAATACACGCCGCCGGCGCCATCGATCTGCGCCACCAGCGCGCTGTCGTTGGCCGCCTTGCGCACGTCGCCCGGCAATTTCGGCGACAGCGGCAGCAGGAAGGCCTGCGCCCCGTACTCGTTGAGGGTGCGTACCCAGCTGGCGCCGGAGCGGCCCGGATTGCCGGCCGCGGCGGGGATGACGGCGATGCGGGCGCCCTTGCCGCCGGCCAGGCGGACGATGCGCTCCCACACCACGGCGTTGTCGGCGCGCAAGGCGCCGCCGGCGATGACCAGGTGGCCCTCGGCGCAGACCGCGCTGGTGCTGCACAGAATGACCAGTCCCAGCACAAAGCGGCTACCCCATTGACGATATTGCATGTCGAATCCTTGATTATATTGAAATATGTCGCGCCGTCGCCGCGGCCTGCAGCGCCGCCAGTTCGGCCTCGCCAAAGCCCGCGCGGCGGCGCGCTTCCAGGTTGAACGGCCCGCGCAGCACGGGCGCATCGTAGCGCACCGTCAGGACGGCGTAGGTGGCGGCCCGGTCCAGGCCGCGCGCCTCGCACAGCGCACCATACCAGTGGTTGCCGATTTCGACATGGCCGACTTCGTCGCGCAGGATGATGTCGAGGATGGCGGCGGCGGCCAGGTCGCCGCCCTGGGCCAGCTTGGCGCGCAGCGGCGGAATGGCATCGAGCCCGCGCGCCTCGAGCGTGCGCGGCACCAGCGCCATGCGCGCCATCACGTCGTCATTGGTCTTGGCGACCATCTCCCACAGGCTGTCGTGGGCGGGAAAGTCGCCGTAGGCGTGGCCCAGCACCTGCAAGTGCGCCACCAGCATGGCGTAGTGGCCCGCTTCCTCGGCGGCCACGCCCAACCAGTCGCGGTAATACGCTTCGGGCATGGCGCCGAAGCGGGCGACGGCGTCGAGCGCCAGGTTGACGGCGTTAAATTCGATGTGCGCGAGCGCGTGGACCAGCATGGCGCGCCCCTCGACGGTGACCATCGAGCGCCGCCCCACCAGGCGCGGCGCCACCAGTTGCGGACGCGCCGGGCGGCCGGGGATGGCGTCGGCGTGCGCGCCCTGCATGGCGATGCTGGCGCCGGCGTCGACCGTGACGGCGCCCGCCGCCAGGGCGGCCGCGAGGGCGCCGATGGCGGCCATTTTTGCGGGGGGATCGGTTTCGAGCAGGCAGCGCAAGGCGCCCGCGCGCAGCTCGACGGCATCGGTCATGGCTGGGTGCTCTCTATAAATGTGGTGTGCGATCACGCGCGCTTGCAGCGTGATGGCAGCGCGAATGAGCCGGCAGTGTAACGCAGAGGCGGCCGGCGCCAACAAAAACGCCAGGGGCGTCGACGGTGCGACGCCCCTGGCGCAGGGCAGCAGGCGGCCGGCGCCGCCCGGCCCCATGCAAGGGGCCCAGGCGGCCGAGACCTTACTTGAGCACGATGGCCAGGTCGATCAGGCCCAGCTGGCCGTTGCCGATTACCGAGCTCGCCGGCGTGGCGGCGCCGTTCACCAGCACGGCCGCGCCCGTGGCCAGGTCGATCCGGTACAGGGCGCTCGGGCCCGTGGCCGTGGCGCGCAGCGCTGCCAGTGCCAGGCCGTTGGCGCCACCGGCGATGTCGAAGCCGACGTCGCCCGCCACCACCGCGCCCAGGGACCCGATCGTGGTCAGGGTGCCGTCGTTGGGCGGATTTTGCAGGGAAAGTGCGGCGGTATTGCTCAATACGTCGAGGTCGAGGTCATACAGCATGGTCGCCGCGCTGTTGGCGAAGCTGTTGCTGTTGGCGGCGGCCGTCACGTTGGGGGCGTTGACGGCGCCCGGGCGATTGAGCGTGCCATCGGTGGTGACGGCGCCCGTGTCGACATTGATGCGCAGGCTCTGGCCCGTGTTGCCGATCACCCGCAAGCGGTCCGCCACGGGATTGAAGTCGACGGCGAAGGCACTGCCGGCCACGGCCATGTAGGGGGCGCTGGTGTCGGCCGGATCGGCCGCCAGCGTGGCCTTGAAGGTGGTGGCGCCCGTCAGCGGATCGATCGTCACCAGCCGGCTGGTGCTGGTCAGGCCGTACAGCATGCCGTCCTTGGGCCGCACGTCGAAGCCCAGCAGCTTTTCACCCGTGCCCAGGCCGCTGATGGCGACGTTGCTGAGCAAGGTGGTGGGCGTGGCCGGGCGGAAGCCGACGATGCGGCCCTCGTCGGTCAAGCCGTAGACCAGCGCTGCGGCGGGCGTGCGCACGGCCAGGCCGCGCAACGCCTCGGTGGCGCCGACGACGCCAACCAGGGTGGCCGGCGCGCTGGTGGCGGCCAGGTTGATGGTGTACAGATTGCGCGCGCCGTCCACGGTCATGACGGCGTAGCCGGTGTTGCTGACGGCGTCGATGTCGAAGCCGGCCACGCTGGTGGCCGTCACGCCCAGCGCCACGGGGCTGGCCAGGGTGCCGTTATTCGGTGGATTTTGCGTATACAGGGTGCTGTTGACGGCGTCGATCACATACAGCGTGGTGCTGGCGGTGCCGGCGAAGCTGTTGGTGTAGGCGGCGCCATGGATGGCGCTGGTGGCGGCGCCGCCATTGATGTTGCCGTCGGTGGTGGTGGCGCCCGTGTCGACATTGATGCGCAGGCTCTGGCCGCTGTTGCTGACGATGCGCAGGCGGTCGGCCACGGGGTTGAAATCGACGCCGTAGTCGGTTCCCGCCAGGCCCGCGAACGGCGCCGTGGTGTCGGTGGGGTCGGCCGCCAGGCTGGCCTTGACGGTGGCGACCCCGGTGCCGCTGTCGATGGTGTAGATGCGGCCCGTGCTGCCCACGCCATACAACAAGCCATCGGCCGGCCGGAAATCGATGCCCAGCAGGTTCTCGCCCGCCTGCAGGCCCGTCACGCTCACGCTGGTGCGGATGGTGCCGGGGCTGGCGCGGTCGAAGGTCAGCAGCTTGTTGCTCACGGTCAGCACGGCAAGGTCGCCGGCGCTGAGTACCGGCACGGGCACGGGAACCGGCACGGGCGTCACTGGCGTACCCACGTTATTGCTGTCGCCGCCGCATGCAGCCAGGCTGAGGGTCAGGGCGGAAGCAAGTGCGAGTTTACTGAATGGAAAGTTTTGCATGGTCTGGGCCTCTTCGGTAGTGCTTCTGTGGCCCCGGGTCAAGGGGGCGGTGGGGCACGTGGTCATGACCGGCCCTGGGGCGCGGCCGACATCACGGCACGGAAAGCGTCGCTGGCGCCGGTCTGGCGGGAGCGTACTGAAGTACTACACGGCGGAGATGGCTTCGGATGCAGGGCATGCGAAAAAAACTTGGCGCTTTCACGGTCACGATGAAAGCGCCAAAAACTTCGTCGGGCCAGGCGCGAGCGCATCGGCGTCGCCCAAGGCGGGCTCCAAAGTCCTAAAATGCACTCACTTCATCCTTCGCGGAGACCGACCCATGGATTGCCCAAGCCCACATCAGGCGCCTGACCAGCGGCGAGCGACCTTTATGCTGATCCGCCCCATGCTCGGCGCCGACGTGGTGCCCGTAGCGCAGTTGCTGCACACGCTGGCGCTCACGTTTATCGTCCACGACATGCGCCCTGAAGCGGCCGCCACTTTCTTGCGCGACAACGACGCCGAGGCCATCGCCCGCCATCTCGAACGGGGCTTTGCCTATCACGTGGCCGAGGACGACGGCGCCATTGCCGGTTTTGTCGGCATGCGCGAGGGCAGCCACCTGTTTCACCTGTTTGTCGGCACCCCGTGGCAGGGGCGCGGCCTGGCGCGCCGCTTGTGGGACTGCGCCCGCATGGCCACCATCGCGGCAGGCAGCGCGCCGCCGTTCACCGTCAATGCCTCCAACTACGCCGTGCCCGCCTACCTGCGGCTGGGCTTCGTGCCCACCGGGCCCATGATGGAAAAAAACGGCGTCCGCTTCAATCCCATGCGCTGGCCGGCGCCGCCGGACTGACGCGGGCGGTCACGCTCGCTGCGTCCGCGCGGCGAAGGCGGCCCGCGCCGCGCCGATCGCGGCGCGGTTGGCCTCGGCCCATTCCCACACGCCGCAAAACGCCGCGCCCAGGCTACGCCCCAGCGCCGTCAGCTCGTAGTCGACCTTCGGCGGCACCACCGCGTACACGGTGCGCTCGACCAGGCCATCGGCCTCCATCTGGCGCAAGGTCTTGGTCAGCATTTTCTGGCTGATGCCACCCATCAGTTCGCCCAGCCGGGTGAAGCGCAGCCGCCCTTCCTGCTCCAGTACTTCGAGCGCCACCATGGTCCACTTGTCGGCCACCGGGCCGATCAGTTCGCGCACCAGTTGTTCCAGTGCAGGGTCGAGCGGGACGGCGGGCGCCGTGCGATCATTGTGTTTCATGGTATCTCCCTGGTTAGTACAGCACTTTCGGGTGCCTACTTCCCTTTGGTGCGCAAGGAGCTTACCATCGCCGCATCACTTCAACAACGGAGCAAGTCACCATGCACATCAGCGACAACACCATCCTCATCACCGGCGGCGGCTCCGGCATTGGCCGCGCCCTGGCCGAAGCGTTTCAGCGCGCCGGCAACGACGTCATCATCGCCGGCCGCCGCCAGGACGCCCTCGACACCGTGCTCGCCGCCAATCCCGGCATGCACGCCGCCGTGCTCGATATCGAGGACGGCGCCTCGATCGCGCCCTTCGCCGCAGCCCTGCTCGCCCGCTTTCCGCGGCTCAATGTAGTGATCCACAATGCCGGCATCATGCGCCCGGAAAAACTGATCGAAGGCGGCCTCGACACGGCCGAGCACACCATCGCCACCAACCTGCTGGGCCCGATCCGCCTGAACGACGCCCTGCTGCCGCAGTTGCTGGCGCAGCCGCGCGCGACCGTCATCACCGTGTCCTCGGGCCTGGCCTTCCTGCCGCTGGCGGCCACCCCGACCTACAGCGCCACCAAGGCCGCCATCCACGCCTACACCATGGCGCTGCGCCACCAGCTCAAGTCGACCAGCGTGGAAGTGCTGGAACTGGCGCCACCGTACGTGCAAACCGAATTGATGGGCGAGCAGCAGGCGAGCGACCCCCGCGCCATGCCGCTGGCGGACTTCATCAGCGAAGTCATGGCCCTCATCGCGCACGGGCCCGAGCATGGCGAAATCCTCGTCGAACGGGTCAAGCCACTGCGCAATGCCGAGGCGAGCGGCAATTACCACGGCTTTTTCACCACCTTCAACGAGGCGATGGCGCACTGACCTTTGCTCAGTGCTCACCACTCAGGCGCAGGCGGCCGGATCGAGCGTGAGCAGGCCGTGGCGGGCCGCCAGGTGCAGCAACTTGAAATCGTTGTCGACGCCGAGCTTCTGGCGGATCAGCGAGAGGTAATTGAGGATGGTTTTCGGACTCAACTGCATCGAGCTGGCGATCGCCTGCGACGATTCGCCCCGCACCAGCATGCGCAGCACTTCGAACTCGCGCGGTGTCAGGTGGTCAAAGGCGCCGTCGCCGGCGGCCGCCTGGCAGGCGATGATCTGGGCGATTTCGGCCGAGAACACGCGCTTGCCGCCGGCCACCCTGCGAATGGCGTCGATCACCTCGTCCGGCTCGCAGTGCTTGCTCAGATAACCCAGCGCGCCGCAGCGCAGCGCCTGGGTGATGTGGCCGGCCTCTTCGTGCATCGACAGCACCAGCACCTTGAGCTCGGCACGCCGGGCCAGCATGCCGCGGATGGCCTCGAAGCCGCTGCTGCCGCGCAGGCTCAGGTCGACCACGGCGACGTCCGGCTGGCAGCGCAGCATCACCTCGTTGGCCTCGTCGGCGCGCGCCGCCTCGCCCACCACCAGCAGGTCGGGTTCGGCGTCGAGCAGGCGGCGGTAGCCATTGCGCACCACGGCGTGGTCGTCGACCAGCAAGATCCGGATACGGTTCATGCCGCCTCCCTGAGCGCGGCCAGCGGCAGGCAGGCCTGCAAGCGCACGCCCCCCGCGCCGCCGCTTGCCAGGCGCAACTGGCCGCCCACCATGCGCAGGCGCTCGGCCATGCCGATCAGGCCACAGCCGTGGGCGGCGCCGTCGCCCAGGCCGCAGCCATCGTCGACTAGCGCGGCCGTCAGCACGCCGCCGGCCAGCGTCACACTGAGCTGACAATGGCGGGCGCCGCTGTGGCGCACCACGTTGGTCAGCCCTTCCTGCACCACCCGGTACAGCACCAGGCCCAGTTCCTTGTCCAGCGGCGGCAGATCGGGCGGCAGGCTGGCCGTGAAGGCGATGCCGCAATCGCGCTGCTGCCAGCTGCCCAGCAGCTCGCGCAGCGCCGGCAGCAAGCCGGTTCCTTCCAGTCCGTGCGGGCGCAGCCGCGACAGCATCGCGCGCAACTGTTCGGAGCAGGCGCGCACGTCGCGCCGCAAGTCGGCCGCACACTCTTTGACGCGCGCGCCATCGAGGGCGGCGCCATGGCGGCCCAGGTAGGCCGCCGTCACGCTGATGGCGGTGAGGCTCTGCCCCATTTCATCGTGCAATTCCATCGCCAGCGTGCGCCGTTCGTCTTCCTGCACGCGGATCAACTGGTGCGCCAGGCGCCGCTGCCCTTGCTGCGCTTCGGCCAGGGCGGCGGCGAGGCGGTCGATGGCGGCCGCCACGCGGGCAAATTCGCGCAGGGAAAACGGCGGCAAGGCGGCGTCCGGCTCGCCGTCGGCCAGCCGCTGCAGCCCCGCCTCGAGCGAGCGCACGGGCGCCAGCGCGCGGTCGGCCGCCCACCAGGCCAGCGCCAGGGTTGCTCCAGAAAAGAACAGCAGGGTGCTCCAAAGTCGAACAACATCGCCCAGGCGCTCGTCGATTTCCGAGGCGGGATTGGGCGCAATGCGCAGCATCTGCCCGCCCAGGCGCACCACTTGCCCGTCGCCCGCCGTCAATCCCAGCAGGTCCGCCAGGCGCGCGCCCAGGCCGGCCGGCGCCACGCCGGCGGCGCCGTCGACGCTGATGCGGATGTGGCGCAGCGCAGCGCCGTCGATGATGGCGGCCAGCCGGCTTGCTGCTTCGCGTTCACCCTCGCCCTCGCCGGCGCGGCCCGCTTCGAGCAGGGCCAGGGCCAGCCGCTCGGACGCGCGCACCTCCTGTGCCGCGTCGCCGCGCAGCGACGACAGGTTGATCGCCACCGTCACCAGCATCAATACCAGCAGGCAGGCGCCCAGCCGTGTCAGCAGTTGTCGCCGCAGATCCATGCATTGCTCCCCTATCCAGTCAGCGATCAATTGAGCATAACTTGAGCAAGATGCGTGCCTACGATTTCCCGGGAAGATTTCCCGGTATCGCGGTGAGAACTACCCGCCGTGGACCGGCCGCGGCGACCCTATACTGGAAAAAAACCGACAACCAGGGACACCATGAAACAGCCACCAGCAGGCAGCGTCAGCGCACGCTACAGGTTCAACCGTCTGAGCGGCGCCGTGCTGGCCGCCCTGCCCTTGCTGGCGCCGCCGGCGTCGGCCCAGGACGGCATCGCGCAAGTGGCCGGCGTCGATCCTTCCGCTCCCGTCGCCCGCGTTGAAATCATCGGCGTCACGCCCGTGCCCGGCGTCGGCCAGGCGCGCAACGAGATCGCCGCGCCCGTGCAGCGCGCCAGCGCGGCCGACATCGCCGCCAGCGGCGCGCTCGAACTGGGCGACTTTCTCAACCGCCGCCTGGGCAGCGTGCACGTCAACGAGATGCAAGGCAACCCGTTCCAGATGGACGTCAGCTACCGCGGCTACACCGCCTCTGCCTTGCTCGGCAGCGCCCAGGGCATCTCCGTCTACCTCGATGGCGTGCGCGTGAACCAGCCCTTCGGCGACGTCGTCAGCTGGGATCTGATCCCGCGCGCGGCAATCGCCTCGGTGGCGCTGATGCCCGGCTCGAACCCCCTGTTCGGCCTCAATACGCTCGGTGGCGCGCTGGCCGTGCAAACGCGCGACGGCCTGCACCATCCGGGCAGCGCGCTGCAGGCGAGCATCGGCAGCCACCACCGCCGCGCCGTCGAAGTCGAGCACGGCGGCGCCAACGCCCAGGGCCTGCACTGGTTCGTCACCGCCAACCGCTTCAAGGAAGACGGCTGGCGCGACGATTCGCCGTCCGCCGTGGCCCAGTTGTTCGGCAAGCTGGGCTGGCAGGACCGCGCCACCAGCGTGACCGTCTCCGTCTCGCATGCGGACAATACCCTGACCGGCAACGGCCTGCAGGAGCAGCAGCTATTGGCGCGCGAGCGCGCCAGCGTCTACACCAGGCCCGATGTCACCGACAACCGCGCCAGCCTGATCAGCCTGGCAGCGAGCCATCGCGTCGACGAGCGCCTGCAAGTGTCCGCCAACGCCTGGTACCGGCGCCTGCGCACAGCCACTTACAACGGCGACGTCAACGAGGGCGCGCTCGACCAGTCGGTCTACCAGCCCAGCGCCGCCGAACGGGCCGCCCTGCTGGCGGCCGGCTACAGCGGCTATCCCGCCAGCGGCGCCAACGCGGCCAACACGCCGTTTCCCTACTGGCGCTGCCTGGGCCAGGTGCTGCTGCGCGACGAACCGGCCGAAAAATGCAACGGCGTCATCAACCGCAGCAGCAGCAGCCAGCGCAATTACGGCCTGACCGGGCAGTTCAGCTGGCAAACTACGGGCGAGGCTTACCGCAATGCGCTGGTGGCCGGCGCCGGCTACGACGCGAGCCGCCTCGATTTCACGCAATCCTCGCAGCTCGGCTATCTCAATCCCGACCGCAGCATCACCGGCGTGAACGCGTATGGCGACGGGGTCACGGGCGGCGATGTCGACGGCGAACCCTACGACACCCGGGTCGACCTGGCCGGGCGCGTGCGCACCGCCAGCGTGTACGCCAGCGACACCCTGTCGTGGCGGCGCCAGTGGCACCTGACGCTGTCGGGCCGCTACAACCGCAGCACCATCGACAACCGCGACCGCATCCACGCGGCCGGCGATCCGGCCTCGCTGTCGGGCGAGCACCGCTTCGCCCGCTTCAATCCCGCGCTGGGGCTGGTGTGGAATGCGCGCCCCACCCTGGGCGCTTACGCTTCGCTGAGCGAAAGCAGCCGCGCGCCCACTTCCATCGAACTCGGTTGCGCCAACCCGGAGCAGCCGTGCAAGCTGCCCAACGCGATGGCGGGCGATCCGCCCCTGCACCAGGTGGTCACGCGCACGCTCGAACTGGGGCTGCGCGGCGGCTGGCCCGGCGACGCCCGTGCGCTGCAGTGGAGCGCGGGCCTGTTCAACGCCATCAACCGCGACGACATCCTGTTCGTGGCCGACAACCAGGCCGGCTTCGGCTACTTCAAGAACTTCGGCAAGACCCGCCGCCGCGGCCTGGAACTCGGTGTCGATACCAGCGTGGGCGCGCTCAGGCTGGACGCCCACTACACCTGGCTCGACGCCACGTTCCAGAGCGGCGAAATCGTCAACGGCAGCAGCAACAGCAGCAACGAGGCCGCGCTGGCCGGCGTACGGGGCGTCGATGGCGTCATCGCCGTCCATGCGGGCGACCGCATCCCGCTCACGCCGCGCCACCTGTTCAAACTGTCGGCCGAGTACGCCGTCAACAGCGCTTTGAGCCTGAACGGGGGCCTGGTGGCCACCTCTTCCAGCCTGGCGCGCGGCAACGAGAACGGCGCCCACCACAGCGACGGCGTGGTCTACCTGGGGCCGGGCGCCAGCGCCGGCTACCTGGTCGCCAGCGTGGGCGCGCGCTGGCAAGTGAGCCCCCGCTGGCAGGTGCTGGCCCAGGTCAACAACCTGTTCGACACCCGCTACAACACGGCGGCGCAACTGGGGCCGACCGCCTTCGACGGCGCCGGCAATTTCGTCGCGCGGCCGTTTGCCACTAACAACAGCGCAGTGCGCCAGTTGACCTTCTTTGCGCCGGGGGCGCCGCGGCTGGTCTCGCTCAGCGTGCGCGTCGCCCTGTGAGGACGGGACCGGCGGCGGGGTGCCAGGCGGGCGACTGGTAGACCACCTTGCCGCCCACCACCGTCTGCAATACCTTGATGCGGGCGATGTCGGCCGCCTCGATGGTGAAGTAATCGCGGTCGAGCACGATCAGATCGGCCAGCTTGCCCACTTCGAGGGAACCCGTGAGCGCTTCCTGGCGCAGCGTGTAAGCGGCGTCGATGGTGATGGCGCGCAGGGCGGCGACGCGCTCCAGGCCCGGCTGCGCCGTCAGCCGGCCGGCATACGCGGCGCCGGCGTCCCCCGCGCCCGTGCGCGTGACCCCCACCTTCAGCGCGAACCACGGGTCGAGCGGATCGACCGGCCAGTCGCTGCCGAATGCCAGCCGCGCGCCCGCCTGCGCCAGCACCGCCTGCGGCTCCACGCTGGCGTAGCGCAGCGGCCCCAGGTAGCCCTGCAGGGCGCCCACCGTGTCCGGCGCCGGCTTGGCCCACTGGAACGACAGCACGGGCGTCACGTCGAGTGCGGCGAAGCGGGGATAGTCGGCCGGGGCAACGATCTCCGCATGCGCGATGGCCGCGCGCATCGCCTTGCCCGGCGCGCCCGCACGTAGCGTCGCGATGGCGTCGAGCGAGGCGCGCACGGCGCGGTCGCCGTCGGCGTGGATGTGCGCATCGATGTTGGCGCGGGCCAGTTCAGCCAGGGTGGCGGCCAGCAGGTCCGGCGAAAAATACGTGGGCGGGCCGGCGTCGGCCGTGCTTTCCCAGCGCGGCTGCTCAGGCGTGCCGCGGTTGGCCAGGTAGGGCTCGAGCATGGCCCCCGTCAGGGCGGGCGCGGCGATCACGCCATCCATGAACAGCTTGGCATGGCGCAGCTGCATCGACGGCGCCACCACCGTCGGTCCCTGGTCGAATTGCGCCTGCTGCGCCAGCAGGTCGGCCACGGCGCTGCGCGGGGTGGCGTCGGGCCGGCTGGCGTCCTTCAGGTCGATCAGCACGGCGAAGTGGGCGCGTGCGCTCAGCCGGCCCTGGCGCTGCAGGGTGGCGAACGCGGTCAGCGTTTCAGGGTCGGTCCAGGCATCGAGAAAACTGGTGATGCCCTGGCGCCCCATGGCGGCCAGCGCCACCTTCGAGGCGGCCAGATTTTCCGCCACGTCGAGCGGCGGCACCAGCGCCATCGCCGCGTCCTGGGCGGCGTCTTCGAGCAGGCCGGTGGCGTCGCCCGCGCCATCGCGCACGATCTTGCCGCCGGCCGGGTCGGGCGTGTCGCGGCCGATGCCGGCCAGCGCCAGCGCGCGCGAATTGAGCAGCGCCGAGTGGCCAAACGAGGAGCGCACGATCAGGGGACGATCCGTCACCACAGCGTCGAGCAGCGCCTTGCTGGTGTTCACGCCGTCGGGCAGCATGCCTTGCTCGAACCAGTTCACCACCAGCAGCGGCCGCGTGGCAGCGATGTGTTTGGCGCGGTCGCGCGCCGCGCAGGCCTGGATACGGGCCTGGAACTGCGCCACCGTCAAGCTGGCGTAATCGAGACTGCAATTGAGCAGGCGGCTGCCGCCCGATTGCGGGTGCATGTGGGCGTCGATCAGGCCGGGCATGAGCATGCGCCCTTGCAGGTCGATGACGCGGGTCGTCTTGCCCACCAGCGCCAGCGCGCCCGCGTTCGCGCCCACGTAGACGATGCGCCCGGCGCGCACGGCCAGCGCCTCGCGCACGCTGTCGCCGGCATCGACGGTGGCGACGCGGCCGTTGCGGTAGACCAGGTCGGCGGGCGCGGCCGATGCGGCCGATGCGGCGGGTACGGCCGATGCGGCCGATGCGGCGGGTACGGCGGCGGCGACGGCGGCGGCGGCGCCGCCCAGCAGCGCCAGCAAGGCAAAGCGAATCGGCAGGGTCATGGGGTCCTGGGGTGGGGAGCGGCGATGGCGGCCATCATACCGCGAAGTCCAGGCAGCACCGCCGCTTGGTGCGCTGGCGCACTGTGCGATATTGGCGCGCCGACTACACTGGCAAGGCTGGCAGTGGGACTACCCGGTCCCCCTCGCCGATCTCCTTTGGCAAGATTGCACTTCGCTTGCAGCCGGCACCGCCGCTGCATCCCCATTCCCCCACGAAAGAACCCATGTCCTTGAATAACGCCGTCGTCTGGCTCGACCATTCCAAAGCAGTCGTCATCCACTTCGACAAGGACGCTGCTGAGTCCGAGTCCCTGAAAACCCACTCGACCCACGCCCATCCGCGCCAGAACCACGCGGACAGCCATGCCAATGAAGACGACAACAGCAAGTTCTTCAATGAAATCGCCGCCGCCCTGGGCGACAGCGAGCAGATCCTGGTAGTCGGCCCGGCCGAAGAAAAGACCGTGTTCATGAAGCACCTGAGCAGCAAGTCGCCCGCGATCGCCGCCAAGGTCAAGGCCGTCGAAACGGTCGATCACCCGTCGGACGGCCAGCTGCTGGCCCACGCGCGCAAGTATTTCGTCAGCGCTGGCGGCCTGCAGTAAGTGGTTCGTCGCGGCCCGCCAGGGCTGCGTCAGGCGGCACTACCGGCCAGCGCCGGTTGCCGCGCCAGGCGGCGCCACTGCAGCCAGGCATAGATGGCGTGCACCCAGTAGCACGCGTACAGCAGCGCCGTCAGGTACAGGCCGCGGCTGGCGTACAGGGGCACGGCCAGCGAATTGACCAATAGCCAGAACGCCCAGTTTTCAATGCGGCGCTTCATCAGCAGCAATTGGGCAAGCACGCTCAGGGCCAGCACCAGCGAATCGACGAAGGGCGCGTAGGCGTCCGTAAAATGCAGCAGCAAGGCGCCGTACGCGGCCGCCACCGCCAGCGCAGCCGCGCCCGGCCACAGCACGCTGGCGAAGTCGGCGGGCGCGATCGGCAGCGCCGCACCGGCGTCGCCGCGCCGCCAGTACCACCATCCCAGTGCGCTCGAACCAATGAAAAACACCTGGAGCAGCACGTCCGCGTACAGGCGTTCCTGGAAAAACAGCACAGCGAACAGGGAGCAGCCGACCATACCGGTCCACCAGGTGTGCACATTGTTGCGACCGGCCAGCACGATGGCCAGGGTGGCGCCGCCGTTGGCGGCCAGTTCCAGCATGCCGGTCATGCGCCGGCTCCGGCCAGTGTGTTCGTCGTTTGCATCGAATGATCCTCATGTTGTCCTGGCGCGCGCCTGGTCGAGCCTGGCCATGATACCGCTTGCAGGGGCGCGGCAACATGCAGGCGTATTGCACGCCAAAAAACCAGGGCAACATGGCAGGCAGCTAAGCCAGGCCCAGCACCAACAACACGATGTAAGCGAGAAAGCCCCAGATGGCGATCCTGACCGCGAGCTTGACAATCACGCCAGTAATGACCATCGCCCAATGGAACAGCCAGCCCGCCGCATAGCCAACGATCGCGCCAAGCGCAAGGTAGAGGCCCAGTTGGATGGCACTGAGCTGGGGCGCATACCCCCAGACGAGGGCGATGACGGCAAACATGGCGGCCCCCGCCCGCGCAGTGCGGCTTGCCGAAGACGGTGCTGTCGGAACAGGCGCATGCGCATACTGCGCCGGTGAAACGGGATTGACATGGTCCGATGTATCTATCTGCGTCGGTGTGGCAACACTGACGGGCGTGGCGCGCTCCTGCGCACGGACCTCCTCCTGGCGGCGCACCCAGGCGCCATATTTCTCGGCCTGCGTCGTTGCATTGGCAGGATCGTTGTAACCGTCGCGTACTTCGCTCATGTTCCCCTCCGTGAAAACGGCGCCTGCAGGTGATGGCGGGATGACTTCACCTGCACGCGCCCTGTTGACAGATGTCGTGCCCGTGCTGGCCATGCTTCTGGCCCGGGCAGAGCGCGGCGTTGGCCGGCACATAGACCGGGTAAGCGCAGCGGTTCTTTAAAAGATTGGTGGTCGACCCGATCTCGTGCGTGATGCACGGATGGGGGCCTGATACGACGGACGGTGCGCCAGCGCGGGATGCGTCGGCGGCGCCGGCCGCATGCGCAAGCCCAGGCGGCAGGGCCTGGCGGGGCTGAGGTATTCCCGGGCCTGGCGATCGCCCACGCCGAATTGGCCGCCTTGTCCAGCGCATCAGCAGCATGCTTGCTCAATCGTCGCTTGAGCTCGTCCAACGGGTCGGCAGAAGCGACGGACATCGCCACGGTGGCAGCCGGTGCAGCCCGTGCCGGCACGCTGCACCAGCGGATCGACCGTGCGAGCCGCAGCTCGACCAGACATGGATTCATTGCTGACACCCCTTGCACGGCCCGGCAGGGCCGATTGATTGCGCGATGCACCAATGTAGGACGGTTTCATCGCGTGGTCATCTCCCAAACGGGAGAGCGCTTTGCAGGGCCACGGGAGCGGCTATTCTGTCGTGGTGGTCAGCCACAGCGCTGCCGATGACTTGCCGGTCCGAGAAATTTCGCCGCAATAGTCCCTGGCGCCGAAGTGTTTCGCCACCCGCGCCGCCGGCACGGATACCCATTTGATACTGAGCAGGGTGCCGACGGATGTCACCTTGACGGTCATATTGGCGTCGTCGCGCTCGGCGTAGGCGGCGCCTGGCTTGCCGGGCACCCGCTTGTCATCGAGTGCCCAGGCGCACGCCATCATGTACCGTGGCGTGGCCTGGGGCGCAAGCGGAAACCTGGCGGGCTTGACGATGCGCCGGGCACCGGCCATTTTTAGCGACGGCAGATAGTCGGCGTACTGGAGCAGCAATACCTCTCCCGATTCAAACCAGCCGAACGTTGCCAGGCCTGCCGGAGGCGCATCGCCTGTCGAGGTCGCGGTACGGTCTGTATAGGACGACAGGATCGAGTACTTGCTGTCTTTGGCGTTTTTGGGGAAGTAGTTGCCACCGACGTGCATCGTTGCGTATAAGCCAGATGCTACCTGCGCACGCACGGGAAGCGCCATGTACACGCAGGCGAGGCCAAGCGCGGCAGCGCGCGCGGGGAAGAAACACATCGTGCCCTCCTGAAGAGTTGCGAACCCGGCACAGCAGTCATTGCTCGCCCAAGCACCTTGCCGCCGCTTGCGCGGCCATCGCGGAAGCTGCGGGCAACCACGTACAAATCGTCTGTCACCCTGTGGCCCCCATACGGGACAGGAACTACGGCACAGGAACTACGGCAGGTTTGCCAGGTCGGCCACGCTGCGTGACACCAGGGTGGCGAGCGCGCCCTGCCGGCCCGTACCGGTCTTTGCCAGCGCTTTTTTCACGTGGGTGCGTACGGTCCCGAGGCCCACACCGAGGGACGCGGCAATGTGTTCCTGCGAGTGGCCTTCGCCAATCGCCACGGCAATCGCCGCTTCCGCGCGCGTCAGGCCGAACATGTCGCGCAGCACCGCGCTGGCGCCCGGTCCGGACGCTTGCGGATCGCGGATGAAAATGAGCGCCACCGGTTGCGAGACGGTGTCGTGGGCCCAGGTGGCGCGCCACGGCGACACCAGCACAGTAAGCGGCAATTGCCCGGCACGTGGCACCGCGAATGCCGCGCCCGGCAGGTGGACGTCGCCAGCGGCCGTGCGCTCTGCCTCGCGTACCAGCCGCGCCAGCCGCGTGTTCAGGCCGGGGTCCTGGATGCAAAGCCGTTGCGCATGGATGGCCACTGCGCTTGCTCCCATCAACTGCTGTTCAGCCGCCCGGTTCGCATACAGCACGGTGCGCGACGCATCGACCACCAGCACCCCGATGCCGATGTGCTCAAGCGCGGCCAGTGCCGCATTGCGCGCCAGCGCACCGCTGCGCAAGCGCTCGCGCAAGCCCAGCGCACGGCGTACGTGCGGGAACAGGCGCGCCAGTTGAACGCGATCGGCCGCGCCATAGGGGCCAGCGGCACGGGCCCGGTGCACCCCGAGCACGCCGGTTGCGCCATGCTGCGTGGGAAACAGCACGCCCACCATATGATAGATGCCGAGCTTGCGCGTCCAGTCCTGATAAAAGCCCGTGCGCTCGTACTGCGCATCGGGCATCAGGCTCTGGCTGGTGAACACCCGGGCCATGCCCACGCTCGCGGAGAGCGCGACCCACAGATCGTTGCGCTGCCAGTGCTCGGCCCACGAGCGGTCCTGCGCCGCAATACGCAGGTTCTCGGTCACGCTCGCCAGTATGGGGTCGGACTGGCCGCCGCCGTAGGTCTTGAGCACCACACTGGTCGAGCCAAAGGCCGCGGCGATGGTGGCAGCCATGCCTTGCCATCGCTCGTCATCGAGCACCGCGTCATAGAGCAGATTGATCACCGACTCCAGGCGGTCCGCTGGACGCACCGGCTTGCCTGCTGCACGCATGGGTACTCTCCCCAACTTTGAACCATGGCATCCGGTTGGACCGGCAACGCGCGCATTTGGTTCAAATTTTTGCCATTGCAGGCCTGGCGTCGGCGCACGGCGGCCTGCGCGCTTTACCTGCGCCGTGCACGCGCCCATACTCGGGGCGCACACTGGTGGGCTTGCCAGTGACGCCCCGGCCTTTGGAGCAATACCGTTTGAAAACTGTTTTACACGTCATTGCGGCACTCGCGTGTGCGAATGTGCACGCGAGTGCCTGGCAGCCGCCCCAGGGCACCGGGCAAGTGGCGCTCTGGCCTGGCGCCAGGGCCGTTGAAGTGGACGTGGCCGAGGGCCGGCGCCTTATCTCGCCGGCGCGGCCGGGCCCCGCAACAGCGTGCGGGCGATGCTCCAGCGGTGCACCTCGGACGGGCCGTCGTAGATGCGAAAGGCGCGCACATCGGCAAAGATGCGCGCCACCACCGTTTCGTGGGTCACCCCCTGCCCGCCCAGGATCTGCACGCAGCGGTCGACGACGCGCCAGATCGCTTCCGACGAGGCCACCTTGGCCACGCTCGACTCGTGCTTGCCCAAATGGGCCTGGTCGAGTACCCAGGCGCAGTGGGCGATCACCAGGCGCGTCGTGTGCAGATCGATTTCATTGTCGGCCAGCATGAAGCCGACGCCCTCGTGGGCGCCCAGCTGCTTGCCGAAAGCCTGGCGGCTGCGCGCATAGTCGAGGGCGACGTCGTGCGCGCGCCGGGCCGCGCCCAGCCAGCGCATGCAGTGGGTCAGGCGGGCCGGCGACAGGCGCACCTGGGCATACTTGAAACCCTGGCCCAGTTCGCCCAGGATGTCGCTGGCCGGCACCCGCAGATTGTTGAACGACACCACCCCGTGGCCGCCAGGAAAGCAGGAATCGAGCGAATCCATCATCCGTTCAACGACGATGCCGGGGCTGTCCATGTCGGCCAGGAACATGGTCGCCTCGCCGCTGTCGAGCTTGGCCATGATGATGGCGAAGCTGGCGCCGTCGGCGCCCGTGATGAACCATTTTTCGCCGCTGATGAGGTAATCGTCGCCATCCTGGACGGCGCGCGTGAGCAGCATGCCGGGGTCGGCGCCGGCGCCGGGCGCGGGCTCGGTCATGCAAAAGCACGAGCGGATGGCGCCCGCCGCCAGCGGCCGCAGCCAGCGCTCTTTCTGCGCCGGCGTGGCGACCATTTCCAGCAGGTGCATATTGCCCTCGTCGGGCGCGGCGATGTTGAGCGCCACCGGGCCCAGCGGCGAGTAACCGGCTTCCTCGAACATCACCGCCTTGGCCGCGTGGTCCAGGCCCAGGCCGCCGAATTCGACGGACACGTGGGCCGACAGCAGGCCGGCGGCGCGCGCCTTGCCGATCAGTTCGGCACGCAAGGCTTCGGTCGGCCCGTGCGGCGTGCAGCGGGGATCGCGTTCCATCGGGATGACGTGGTCGGCAATGAAGGCGCGGGTGCGCGCCTGCAATTGCTGCAAGGCTTCGGAAATCGGGTAGTTCATGGCGTCCTTGTGGTGGGGGCCGGCGGCCGGCATCGATCTGATGCGCTATTGTTCCACATCGCCGCCCGCGCCGTGCGCACAAGTCCGCTCCCCGCCCTTTCTCCCCCTGTCAGGCGGCGTCCTCGATATCGAAGCGCACCACCTGGTCCCCCGCAAAGGTGAACACGTGCCGCACGAGGCGGTCGTGCAAGCCGTGCGCCTGGTCCTGCAAGGGCTGGCCCGCCAGGTCGCGCACCGTCTGCATGACGGTGACGACGAGCGCGCCGTCGGCCGCCTGCGCAAAGCGCACGGGCTGCACGTGGGGACTGATCTGCGCCCATTGTTGCGTCCAGTACTGGCGCAGCGCAGCGTGGCCATGCACGTGGCCCCCATCCATGCCGTTGGCCCAGGCGACATCGCTGGCCAGCGCGGCCAGCACGCCGTCGATCTGCCTGGCGTTGAAGTCCTCGTACATGCGTACAACAAGTGCCTGCTGACGGTCCATTGCGCGGTCCTTTACCAGTAAAAAACAAGTGAAAAAGTGGGGGCGGATTGCCCGTATGGCTGCTACACTGACGCCATCATAAACAATATAGGCACCTATGCAAAGCCCTGTTTCCCTGTCGGCGGTACTGACGACGCCGGGACACCTGATCAGCCTGGCGGCGCGCGTGTTTGCGCGCCTGAGCGAAGCCCGCCTCAAGCCGCTGGGCTTCGGGGTGGGCCACTTGCCCGTGCTGGTGGCGCTCGAGGACGGCCTGGCCGCCTCGCAGCGCGAGCTGGCCCGGTTTGCCCGCATCGAACAGCCGTCGATGGCGCAGATGCTCACGCGCATGGAGCGCGACGGCCTGATCAGCCGAAGCGCCCATCCCACCGATGGCCGCAGCAGCCAGATCACGCTGACCGAGGCGGCCCGCGCGCGCCTGCCGGCCGCCTGCGAGGTGCTGCTTGAGGGCAACCGCGCGGCGCTGGACGGCTTTTCGGCGCAGGAAGCGGCCCAGTTGGGCGCGCTGCTGGGCCGCCTGATCGCCAACCTTGATCGCGTCACCGGTGGCGCCACACCGCCGGGCTGAGCGGGCGCGCCGCGCGTGGTCGCAATCACGCCCGGCGCGGGGGCCAGGCCGCGTGCTGGTACTTAGTTGCTTAGTGGCTTAGTGGCGCGGCGGCTCCCCGCCCTCCCCCTTGTGGGCCAGGTCGTCCATCATTTCGTACCACATGGCGTTCATGACGGCGAACCCTGCCGCCAGGGGCAATCCCAATATCCAGGCGAAATACCACATTGATAGCTCCTTGATTAAATAGTTCGGTTCAGTAAGCGTGGCGCTTGCCATCGCTGATGTCGGCCGGATTGACCTTGCCCCACAACACCTTGTAGACCCAGCTGGTGTAGCCGATGATGAGCGGCAGGAAGATGCAGGTGCCGACCAGCATGATGAACAGCGTCAGGTGGCTGGACGAGGAATCCCACACGGTCAGGCTTGCCTGGGGCTGGATCGACGAGGGCAAAATAAACGGAAACATCGACGCGCCCACGCTGAGGACGATGCCGGCGATCGACAGGCTGCTAAACAGCATGGTGCTCTTTTCCCAGCGACGCACCAGGCCCAGCAGCGCCAGCGCGGCGCCGCCGATCCCGGCCAGCGGCGCCGCCATGGTCCACGGGTGCGCCAGGTAGTTGGCGAACCAGGCGCCGGCCGCGTGCGCGTCGACACTCTTGAACAGGGGATTGGAGGCGCCGGTGGTGACGAGCGCACTGGTAATCCGGTAGCCATCGATGAAGGCCCACAGCAGCAGGCCGGCAGCGCTGTAGAGCACGATCACGGCGAGCGCCGACCAGCGGCCCCAGGCGCGTGCGCGACCGGCCACCGCCCCACCCGTTTTGAGCACCAGCCAGCTGGCACCATGCATGATCAGCATGGCCACCGACACCAGGCCGCACAGCAGCGCGAACGGGTTGAGCAGGCCGAAGAAGCTGCCGTCGTAGAAAATCTGCATGTCCGGCGTCAGGCGGAAAGGTACGCCCTGCAACACATTGCCCATCGCCACGCCAAAGATCAGCGCGGGGATGAAGCCGCCGGCGAACAGCGCCCAGTCCCAGCTGGCGCGCCAGCGCACATTGTCGCGCTTGCTGCGGTACTTGAAACCGACCGGACGCAGGATCAGGGCCAGCAGCACCGCCGCCATCGCCAGGTAAAAGCCGGAAAACGACACCGCGTACAGCTGCGGCCAGGCGGCGAAGATGGCGCCGCCGCCCAGCACCAGCCAGACCTGGTTGCCTTCCCACACGGGGCCGACGGTGTTGATGACGACCCGCCGCTCGAGGTCGGTCTTGCCCACGAAGGGCAGCAAGATGCCCGTGCCCAGGTCGAAGCCGTCGGTGATGGCGAAAGCCACCAGCAGCACGCCGAGCAAAATCCACCAGATCAAGCGCAGCACATCGTAGTCAAGCAAGGTATGAAGGATCATGGTTTTACTCCGTAGAAATCATGGGTGCGCCGCGCAAGGCGGCGGTGGCGCCGATCAGCGGGCTGGCGATCCCGGGCGCCGACGGCGCTTCGCTCTCGGGGCCCTTGCCGATGGCCTTGAGCATCAGGCGCATCTCGACGACCAGGAGGATGGTGTAGAGCACCACGAAGCCGATCAGGGTGGTCAGCACGGTGCCGATGCCCAGGTTCGACACGGCCACGGCGGTGGGCAGCACGCCTTCGATGGCCCAGGGCTGGCGGCCCAGTTCGGCCACGATCCAGCCTGCCTCGGCGGCAATCCACGGCAGCGGCAGCGACCACACGGCCACTGTCAGCAGCCACGGATAGGCGTCGAGCCGACGCCGTGCCGACAGGATGAAGAAGGTGGCAGTGAGCACAATAAAATACATGCCCAGCGCGACCATGATGCGGAACGACCAGAACAGCGGCGCCACCTGCGGCACGGTGTCGGCGGCGGCCAGGGCGATCTGGGCGGCGCTGGCCTGGCGCGGATCGTCGACGTAGCGCTTGAGCAGCAGCGCGTAGCCCAGCACCGCGCTGTGCTGGTCGAAGCGGGCCTGCAAGGCGGGCGGCACGCTGGCGTTGCCGCCCGGCGCGCGGATGTCCATCAGCGCATCATAGGCCAGCATGCCCTCGCGGATGCGCACTTCGGCCAGCTTGACCAGTTCATTGATGCCAGCCACTTCGCCCGTCAGCGAGCGCGTGCCGATCAGGCCCATCACCCACGGGATGTGGATGGCGTAGTGGGTGGCGCGGGCCGCCTGGTCGGGCAGGCCCACCACCGTGAAACCGGCCGGCGCCGGCTCGGTGTGCCACATCGCCTCGATCGAGGCCAGCTTCATTTTCTGGTGTTCGGACGACAGGTAACCGCTTTCGTCACCGAGCACCACCACCGACAGCGAGGCGGCCAGGCCGAACGAGGCGGCCACCGTCAGCGAGCGCTTGGCCAGCTCGACGTGGCGGCCGTGCCGCAGGTACCAGGCCGACACGCCCAGCACGAACAGCGAAGCGACGACGTAACCGGCCGAAGCGGTGTGGACGAACTTGGCCTGCGCCACCGGGTTGGTCAGCACCGCATAGAAATCGGTCACTTCCATGCGCATGGTCTGGGGATTGATGGCCGCGCCGACGGGATTTTGCATCCAGCCGTTGGCGATCAGGATCCACAGCGCGGAAAAATTGGTGCCCAGCGCAACGAGCCAGGTGACGACCAGGTGGGCCACTTTCGACAAGCGGTCCCAGCCGAAGAAGAACAGGCCGACGAAGGTCGCTTCGAGGAAGAAGGCCATCAAGCCTTCCAGCGCCAGCGGGGCGCCGAAGACGTCGCCCACGTAATGGCTGTAGTAGCTCCAGTTCATGCCGAACTGAAACTCCATCACCAGGCCCGTGGAGACGCCGATGGCAAAATTGATGCCGAACAGGATGCCCCAGAACTTGGTCATCTGGCGCCAGATGGGGCGGCCCGTCATCACATAGACGGTTTCCATGATGGCCAGCAGGATCGACAGTCCCAGGGTGAGCGGCACGAACAGGAAGTGGTACAGCGCCGTCAGGGCAAACTGCAGTCGGGAGAGCCCGACAATGTCGAGTTCCATGGGGATTCCTTTCTAGTAGTTAATCAAATAAGGGGTCAGTCCGGGCGCAGCGCAGCGAGCGCGGCATCGAATTCGGGGCTGCCGCGGCGCAGGTCGGCGACGATGCAGCCGCCCTCCATGAGCAGCAGGCGGGACGCGAGCGCCGCCTCGCGGCGCGTGTGGCAGGCCAGCAGCACGGTGCGGCCTAGGGCAAGCCGGTCCAGGCGCGCCAGCACATCGGCGGCGGTGGCGCCGTCGAGCGCTTCGGTCGGTTCGTCGAGCAGCCAGAAGTGGGCGTCGCGCAGCAGCAGCCGGGCCAGCGCCAGCCGGCGCGCCTGGCCGCCCGACAGGCCCAGCCCGCCCTCGCCCAGCACGGTATCGAGGCCGCCGGCGAACTGGCGCACATCGTGCTCGAGGCCGGCCGCGGCCAGGGCCTGCCACAGCTGGCCGTCGTCGGCGTCGGGGCAGCCCAGGCGAAGATTGTCGCGCAGGCTGTCCTGGAACAGGGCCACGCGCTGGGTCAGCCAGCAGGCCGGGCGCGCCTCGATGTGGCCCGCCTGCAGTGCCCATTCGCCGGCGATGACGCCCAGCAGGGTCGATTTTCCGGCGCCGCTGGCGCCCACCAGCGCCACCCGTTCGCCGTCTTCGATGACGAGATCGATGTCGCTCAGGGCGGGACAGGCGCGGCCGGCGTGGAATACGCTGGCCCCTTGCAGGCGCAGTGCCAGCTGCGCGCTGGCCGGCATCGGCACGGACGGCGCGGCCGGCACTTCACGCAGGCGCGGCGCCAGCCGGCGTGCCGCCAGCCAGCTGCGACCGGCCTCGATGGCGCCACGGCGCAGGGCGGCGAACGGCTCGAGCGCCGTCAGCGCCAGCAAGATCGCCAGGGCGGCGGCGGGCGCGCCCAGCACCTGTGCTTTTACCAGCGCGCCGCAGGCCAGCAGCACCGCCGCCACGCCGGCGTGGCCGGCCACCGCGTACAGCCAGCCGGCGCCGCTATCGAGCCGGAACAGATCATGGTCGGCGCGCGCCAGCGTGGCGTCGCGCGCGGCCACGGTGGCGCACTGCGCTTGCAGGCGGCCGGCCATCAGCAGGTCGGTCTGGCCCGCCACCAGGTCGATGGCCGCTTCGCGCAGGCGCTCGATGGCGCGGGCGCGGCGCAGGGCCGCCACCCGGGCGCGCGCGGCCAGCGCCGCCGTGATGCCCAGGCCGCACAGCAGCAGCCAGGCGCCCAGCGCCAGGCCCAGGCGCAGATCGAGGGCGCCGAGGACGGCGCCGGCCAGCAGCGCGGCGCCGGCGGCGGCGCAGGCCGGCACCGCCAGGCGCAGATAGATCGCCTCGAGGGCGTCGATGTCATGGGTCAGCCGGAACAGCACGCGCGCCGGCCGGCGCAGCAGCGCGCGCGCCGCCGCCGGCGTGGCCCAGGCCCGAAACAGGCGCTCGCGCAGGGCCGCCACCACGTTCAGGGTGGCGTCGTGGGTGAGCAGGCGTTCGCCGTAGCGGCCGAAAGTGCGCACCAGCGCCAGCAGGCGGATGGCGGCGCTGGGCAGCAGCACATTCAGGCCCGCCGCGCCGGCCGCGGCCAGGCCGGCCAGGCCGGTGGCGGTGATGAACCAGCCCGAGGTGCCCAGCAAGGCCATCCCCGCCAGCACCACCACGGTGGCCAGCAGCGCGCCCAGCGCCAGGCGGGCGCCGTCGATGCGCACGAACAGGCGCAGCACCAGCAGCAGGTCGGCGCCGCGCCGGCGCGGGCCGCTCATGCCACGCTCCGCGGGTGGTCCAGCTGGTCCGGCACGGCCAGTTCGGCCAACCTGGCCAGCGCGTCGAGGTCGATGACCCGGTCCATCCGCGCCGCCAGCGCCAGGTCGTGGGTGGCGACGATGAGGGTGCGAGGCCCGGCGATGGCGAGCAGGGCGTCGGCGATGGCGGCCGCGCTGTGGCGGTCGAGGTGGGCGGTGGGTTCGTCCACCAGCAGCAGGCCGGCGCCGGGCGCGACGGCGGCGCGCGCCAGCGACAGGCGCACCAGTTCGCCGCCGGACAAGCCCGCGCCCGCCTCGCCGAGGATGTCGTTGGCGCTGGCGTGGTGCACGGGACCCAGGCCGACCGCTTCGATCGCCGCGCGCACCGCCTGCGCCGACACACCGGGGCGCCGCAGCGACACGTTCGCCCCCACCGTGCCATTAAAAATGTGCGGCAGCTGGCCGACCCAGGCCATGCGCGCGCGCAGGGCGCCGGCCGTGGCGTCGCTCATGAGCAGGCCGCCGATGCGGACCGCGCCGTCGCTGGCGGGGGCCAGGCCGGCGATGATTGACAACAAGGTGGTCTTGCCGGCGCCGCTGGCGCCCACCAGCGCCACCCGTTCGCCGGCGCCGATGTGCAGCGCAAGCCCCTGCCACAGGGGGGCCGCGCCGGGGTGAGCGAAGCGCAGCGCGGCCAGCTCGACCGCCAGCGGGCCGGCCGGCGCCGCCTGCGCACCCGCCGCCAGCGGCCCGGCCCCGGTCAGCGCCAGCGTGTCGCGCCCGAGGGCGGCCAGCGCGGCGCTGGCGGCGTCGCCTGCCGCCTTGTCGTGCCACAGCAGGGCCAGTTCGCGCAGCGGCTCGTAGAACG
The DNA here is from genome assembly GCF_049898325.1 of Massilia sp. DWR3-1-1. Lineage (NCBI taxonomy): Bacteria > Pseudomonadati > Pseudomonadota > Betaproteobacteria > Burkholderiales > Oxalobacteraceae > Massilia > Massilia sp. DWR3-1-1. The sequence goes on from NZ_JAFCXL010000020.1 coordinate 82,473, forward strand.
CCGGCGCGAGCAGCAGGATGAACAGGCCCTGGCCCAGCGTCAGGCGACGGCCCCAGCTGCCCGGCCCCAGTTCGCCCAGCAGGTGAAAGCCGATATACACGGCCACCAGCGCCACCCCCAGCGACGCGAACAGTTCGAGCGCGGTCGACGACAGGAAGGCGATGCGCAGTACCTGCATGGTGCTGCGGCGCAGCGCCTGCGCCGCTTCGCCCAGGCGGCCGGCGGTCAGTTCGACGGCGCCCAGCGCGCGCAAGCTCGACAGGCCGCGCAGGCGGTCCAGCAAGAAGCCGTTCATGCCACCCTGCTGGCGCAGCTGGGCCTGGCTGGCGGCCTGGGCACGCCAGCCGATCACGGCCATAAAAACGGGAATCAGGGGGGCCGACAACAACAAGATCAGCGCCGCCAGCCACGACAGGCTGGCCACGCACAGGGCGATCAGGGGCGGCACCACCAGCGCCCGCCAGCGCGCCGGCTGGTAGCGCAGCAGCCATGGCAGCACTGCCTCGGCCTGCTCGGCCAGCACACTGGCGGCCTGGCCCGAGGGCAGCCGCGCGCGTTCCAGCGGCGAGCAGCCGGCCAGCGCCTGGGCGGCGTCGGCGCGCAGGCGCGACAGGCAGGCGCGCGAGGCGGCGAACTGGGCGCGCGCCCCCCACGCTTCGACGCTGGCGCGCAGCACCCCCGTGCCCAGGTAGCCCAGCGCGCACCAGGCCACCGGCGCCAGTGCGGCAGTGGCCTGGTGCGCGCCGGCGAGATGGTCGACGGCGACGGCGATCAGCCCCGCCTGGACGATCCACAGCAGCGCGGCGGCGCCGCCGGCGACCGCGCCGGCGCGGGTGGCGGCGGCATGTTCCCGGCGCCAGGCCGGCAACGGCGTGCTCATGGCAGGCGTCCCCGGGCCCCGTTCGGCGCTGGTGACAAGGAAGGGGACAGCACGTAAAATAGCGAAAACACAACAGGACCGATCTTTCGAATATTCTGTAATTTCAGGAATTAGTGAAATTATGCGCGATAATATTCATGCTGTCACGCAACGATCGCACGTCTGTTCAAATTATTTGCCGTCGCTTGTGAGGGCGCGCGCCTGCAACCGGGCCGAACCGGCAAGGCCGACGTGCGATAATTCAGACCCCTGCAACCGAAAAAAGTGCGATGCCGTGACCCCTCTCGTTCAAACGTTTGTCAGCCATTTCGGCGAAATGGGCAGCCGCTGGGGCGTCAATCGCACGGTGGGCCAGATCTACGCGCTGCTGTTCGTCACCGAGGAGCAACTGAACGCGGACGACATCGGCGAAAAGCTGGGCATTTCCCGCTCGAACGTGAGCATCGGCCTGAAAGAGCTGCAATCGTGGGGGCTGGTACGGCTGAGCAAGGTGCCGGGCGATCGCCGCGAGTATTTCACGTCGCTGGGCGACGTCCAGGAAATTTTCCGCGTGGTGGCGGCCGAGCGGCGCCGCCGCGAAGTGGCGCCCACCCTGTCGGTGTTGCGCGAGCAGTTGCTGGTCAACGTCAAGACCCCGGAAGACGCGTTTGCCCAGCAGCGCATGCGCGAAATGCACGAACTGGTCGACCTGGCCAACAACTGGTTCGACGACTTGCAGCGCATCTCGCCCGAATCGATGGCCAAGCTGATGAAAATGGGCTCGAAACTGCAGAAGCTGCTATCGGCCAAGGACCGCCTGTTCGGCGCCGCCGAGCCCGGCAGCGACGGCCACAGCGCCCCGTAGAGCGCGCCGCCGCGGCGGTCAAGCGCGCGGCGTCCCGGCGCTGTTCCGTGGCATAGTGGGACGCGGCGATTGCGCAGGGGGCGTGTGCCGATGGGCTCGCACCTGCCGCACCTGTCGTACCTGCCGCACACCCCGCACCGCACGCGCATGCGCGACGCCTCGTCCGCGCCATCGAGCCGGCGGCGCCGTGCGCGAACCGGGCTCACCTCACGAAAGACCACCATGGCAGCACTCGATTCCCCGACCGCGGCACTGATCGACCATATCTTCAAGGGCGCCGCCGACCTGACCCTGGCGACCTTGCGCGCGGACGGCTCGCCGCATGCGTCGACCGTCAATTTCGTCCACCACGGCCTGACCCTGTACGCCGCCATTTCGCTCGACAGCGGCAAGGCCCACGATATCCACCACGACCAGCGGGTTGCGCTGACGGTCAACCTGCCCTACACGGACTGGGCCGAAATCCAGGGCGTGTCGATCGACGCCATTGCCGCCTTCGTCACCGATCCGGCGGAACTGGCGCTGGCCAGCTCCCTGCTCATCAGCAAGCTGCCAGCCTACAACACCATCATCGCCCGGCCCGACATCGTGCCGTGGCCGGGCACGCTGTTCGTGCGCATCACGCCGCACGCGCTGACCCTGCTCGACTACACGCTGGGCTACGGCCACGCGCGCCACATCGCCCTCGACCAGCCAGCCGGCTGAGGCGACGGCCCCCGCCAGCCCCTGCTACGCCGCCGCTGCCGTGATGGCGCCCATCGGTCCCGAAGACCTGGGCTTGCTCACGGAAACGGCGCAGCGCGAGCTGGCATATTTCCAGGACAGCGTGCGCCAGTGCGGCATCAGCGCCGTCGACTGGCAACTGAGCGAGACCAGCGCCAGCCGCGCCTTGCCACTGGCGGCGCGCTACTGCGACCTGCTGCTGATCGGGCAGTCGCACGTCGCCGACGCCCTCATTGCCGACACCGCGTCACTGGCGCGTACCGTGCTGGTGTACGCGCCCTGCCCCGTGCTGGTCGTACCGCCCGGCACGCCTGCCCCAGCGCCCCTTGCCGGCCTGGGATGGCGGCATGGAGGCGAGCCGTGCGGTACGCGCCGCCCTGCCCTTGCTGCGCCGACCGGCCAGCGTCGCCGCTGTCGCGTCTTCGCCGCAAACATACCCGTCCGATGAAGCATTTCCCGGCGCCGCCCTGCAAGCCTGCCTGGCCTGTCACGACATCGGCGTCGAACTGATCGTCATGGGCTGCTTCGGCCACTCGCGCCTGCGTGAAATCGTGCTGGGCGGGGCCACCGGCACGGTGCTGCGCGAGACCACGGTGCCGGTACTGATGGCACACTGAACCGGCGGCAGCAAGGGCAGCCGTTCGGTCCCGTACGCCATTTCACATTCCTGCGATATCTGCTATATTCCGAGCATTGGTCAGGATTTCTTCAAAGAAATTATCCCGTGGGCGCCGGCCGCACGGGCACCAATACGCCGCAATGTCCATGCCGGACCTGCGCGCATGCGGGCGACCGCGACTGGACTCGAAGCGGCAAGATGACCTTGAAAAAACTGAACGTGGCCGAATTACGCCTTGGCATGTATTTGCATGGCTTCGATGGCTCGTGGCTGCAGCATCCGTTCTGGAAGTCGAAATTTCTGCTCAAGGACGCCAACGATCTGCGCGCCGCGCACAACAGCGGCGTGCAGACGTGCTGGATCGACACCGCGCGCGGGCTCGATGTGGAGGCCGACGCGCCGCCTGCACCCACGCCGTCGCCGGAGCCGGAGGCGGCCGCGCCCGTGCCCGTGCTTGCGCCAGAACCGGCGAAGTTCGATCAGGAACTGCAGCGCGCCGCCGCGCTGTGCCTCAATGCGCGCGACGCAACGGCGTCGATGTTCAACGAGGCGCGCCTGGGCAACGCCATCGACACCCTGGCCTGCTTACCGCTCGTCAATGACATTTCCGACTCGGTGCTGCGCAATCGGGAAGCGCTGATCAGCCTGGCGCGCCTGAAAAGCAGCGATGACTACACCTATATGCACTCGGTGGCCGTGTGTGCGCTGATGGTGGCGCTGGCGCAGGCACTCGGCTTGGACGAGGCGGCTTGCCGCGATGCGGGCATGGCAGGCCTGCTGCACGACATCGGCAAGGCCCATATGCCGCTCGACATCCTGAACAAACCGGGCAAGCTCACCGATGACGAATTTGCCACCATCCGCCGCCACCCGGAGCGGGGCCACGATCTGCTGCTGTCCGGTGGCACGGCCAGCGCGGCGATGCTCGATGTGTGCCTGCACCACCACGAAAAAATCGATGGCAGCGGCTACCCGCACCGCCTGGAGGGCGATCAGATCTCGCTGCTGGCGCGGATGGGCGCCGTCTGCGACGTCTACGACGCCATCACCTCGAACCGTCCCTACAAGGCGGGCTGGGACCCGGCCGAGTCGGTGGCCCGGATGATTTCCTGGAAAGGGCATTTCGACAACAAGATATTGTCGGCCTTTATCAAAATCCTGGGCATCTACCCCACCGGCGCACTGGTAAAAATGCGCAGCGGCCGGCTGGCCGTGGTGATCGAACAGAACCCCGCGACCATGACGCGGCCCGTGGTGAAGGTGTTCTTCTCGACCACGGCCAACGCCCACATCGCGGTCGAACGGATCGACCTGGCGCGGCCGGACGAAAACGACGTCATCGTCGGGCGCGAACCGCGCGGACGCTGGGACGCGGCCCTGATCGACGAGATGTGGGCGGGCGACCTGGCCTCGCGCGGCATCTGGTAAGTTGAAGCGGGCCCGTCAAGGGCACGGGCGACCGTACCGGCGCGGCTGGGTAAGCTGCTGACGCCTTGCTCCGGCCCGTGCGCGGGGCGCTCCTGCGCCGTCAGCCCAGGTACTGGCCGCCGTTGACGTCGAACGTGGCCCCCGTGATGAAGCCGGCCTCCGGGGCGGCGAGGAAAGCCACCATGCGCGCCACATCCTCGGGCACGCCCAGGCGCCCCACCGGGATGCCCGCCACAATGGTCTGCAAGCGCTCCGGGCGCAGTTCCGCCAGCATGGCCGTGTCGCAGTAGCCGGGCGCGATGGCGTTGACGGTGATGCCATGGCGGGCATTTTCCAGCGCGAGCGAACGGGTGAAGCCGAGGATGCCTGCCTTGGCCGCCGCATAATTGGTCTGGCCCACCTGTCCCTTGCGGCCGTTGACGGAACTGATATTGATGATGCGTCCGTAGCCCCGTTCGCGCATGCCGCCGATCAGCGGCCGGGTCATGTTGAACATCGAGCCCAGGTTGGTGCGCAGCACGTCCTCCCACTGGGCCGCGCTCATCTTGTGAAACATGGCGTCGGCGGTGATGCCGGCGTTGTTGACCAGCACCGTGACGGGGCCCAGCGCCTCTTGTACGGTGGCCACGCCCTGCTCGCAGGCGCCGGCATCGGCCACGTCCCACGGAAACACGGCGATGCCCAGGCTGTGGCGCGCCTGCTCGGCCGCCTGCGCGTCGTGGTGGTAGGTGGCGGCCACCCGGCAGCCCGCCGCACGCAGGGCGGCGCTGATGGCCGCGCCCAGCCCCCGGGTGCCACCTGTCACCAGCGCGATCTGTTCCATGTTGCCCTCCTTTTGAGAAACGGCCGCCCCAACACGCGCCTGCCGACGCTGCCGGGCCTGCTCGCGCCACCTGCGCCAATACAGACACGGTACGAGCGGGACCGCACAAGCGCGTTTGCGCTGCCTCAAACGCCGCGCCCGGCAGCGCTACGGTAGAACAGCCGCCTGGCGCCTTCGACGGCACCCAGGTACAGCACCACCATCGCCGCCAGCAGCAGGTAGAACGGCGCCGACGGGGCGCAAGGCTGGCGCGCCCCCGCCCCCTCAGGCGGCTTGGCCCGCACAGGACAAGCAGGTGGCCGCCGCCGGCGCCACCCGCAAGCGTTCGATGCCGATCGGCGCGCCGCAGTCGACGCACAGGCCGCCCACCCCGAACTCGATGCGCCTGAGCGCGGCGTCGATGGCGCGCAGTTCGTCGACGGCGCTGCCCAGCGTGGCGATCTGCGTGGCAGTGAACATTGCATCGACGTCGCCCTCGTCCGCACCGTCGGGCTGCCCGCCCCCGCCCCGGTGAGGACGGCCGCCCTGACCGTCCTGTCCGGCCCCGTCGGCAAGCCGGGCCCGCAGCGCAAGGAGCGCGCTGAGGCGCAAGGTGCGCAACTTGTCTTCGATCTCGTCCAGGTCCGACGATGTCAGTTTGCGCATGGTGCCTCCCGTGCGTGGGCCCCAGCGGGCCGGCTACTGGATGGCCAGCGGCTTGGCGCTGCCGCCGGCTTTCTTGGGCAGGTTGAGCTCGAGCACGCCGTCGTGGAATTCGGCCCTCGCCTGGCTGTCGTCCACCGCCTGCGGCAGGGTGAAGCTGCGGTAGTACTGGCCCCACGCGCGCTCGGTGCAGATGGCGCCGGCGGCTTCCTGCTCGTTGCGCGACTCGGTGGCGGCGGAGATGGAGACCTGCGCGCCATCGATATTGACCTTGATGTCGTCCTTCTTGACCCCCGGCAGATCGGCCATGACCTTGTAGCCCTGGTCGGTCTCCGTCACGTCGATGCGCACGCGGGGCGCGACGTCGGCGCGCAGCAGCGATGGCATGCGCATATCGGAAAAGAAATCGTCGAACTCCCGGAAGGGATCGGCACGCAGCATGCGGGCAAAGGGATCGAAGCGGGTCAGTGAAAGTGCCATGATGAATCTCCAAGAAGATTACAGAAGAGTCTGCCCAAGATCAACGCCGGCATCACAATCATCCTATCGACTCGCCCCTTTACCCATATGAGCTGGATCAAGGAGGCGCCGCCGCAGGAATCGATGCCTTGCTGGGCCAGAAATTTCCCTCGATGAATAAATTTCAAGCCTCCACGTTGCGATTTGCGCTACATCAAACTTTACAAATAGACATGTGATGAACTGGCGATGCCGGTGCCAGCGCCGCCGGTGGGCCAGACACTGCCATCCGCGGCGCAGCCCTTCCCGACCGGGAACGGCGCGAAAGAAGTTCCCCTGTCGAAGGCGGGCCGCATGCGCGCCCACGGCGGCCCACAGAAAGGCAAGCAATGGCGGCACAGCAAGTACATACGGGCGTCAGTCCCGCCTTGCGCCGTTTTGCGCCCGACGTCAGCCTGTTGCGCCTGCAACCATGGCGGGCGCTGGCGGCGCTGGCGGCGGACTGGGGCCTGATCGCCCTGGCGCTGGCCGCGGCGATGCGCTGGCCCCATCCCGCCGTGTTCGTGCTGGCGGCGATCCTGATCGCGCGTACCCAGCTGGCGCTGGCGGTACTCGTGCACGCCAGCGCCCATCACAGCCTGCTGCCGGCGCCGGCGTTCAACGACGCCGTCGCGCAGGCCTGCGCCGCCGGGCCGCTCGGCTTGTCGCTGGCGAGCTACCGGGCGCGCCACCTGCGCCAGCACCGGGCGCCGCTGCGCGGAGACGACGGCGTCGCGCTGGCCCGCGGCAGCGTCAACGGTGCCGGATTGTCAGGCGTGGCCGATTTGATCCAGGACCAGCGCACCTCCAGTGTTGCCGCCTCCCACTTGCACGGAAATTTGCACACGGTTTTCTTGAGCTGGCGCGCTACGGCCGGGTCATTGCGCGCCGCGTCGGGCGAGCGCAGGCCGCTTTCCTGCGCCTCCCCGCCGCCAAAAATTTTCTTGATCATGGCCGAGTCTCATTTACAGTCGGTGGCGGCGCTGTCGTCGTCCACCAGCAGCCATCCCTTCCAGTGTGGGAAGTCTGCATCGCTGAACTTTCGCACATTGTCCGCATTCAGATTGAGCCAACCCTCGCCGCCGTCATATTTTATTTTGCGCCAGTGGGGTGCGTTGGCCGGGTTCAAGGGTGTGCTCGGTGGCGCAGTGATGCGGCCGTAGCGCAACAGTTGTAAAACCGCACCAACGGTCGGAATCTCGGGGTATTCCTGCGGATGGGCCTTTTGAGCGCTCTCCCATGTCGCGACGATGCGGGCCGCAGTTTTCGAAAGCGTCGATTCATCACCAGTGTCGGCCACAGTAGCAAGCTCGCTGCCGTCCTGGCGATAAGTTGTCGTACCCAGGCCACCCGGGGCACTACCCAGCCATCGATCGCTCCGCACGCCGACGATTATCTCAGCGGTGGTGGTCGATGCCGCAGCCTGCGCTTGCGTGGGGGGCAAGGGTGACGATGGCTTGGACCGCGGCGGCTGCACGTGCCCATCCGACCGAAAATGCGCTGGCTCATTGGCGTAGACGGGCACGCCGGCCGGAATGACGAAGTAAATTTCGCCGAAGACGAGGTCGGCGCGCCCATCGGCATTTGTCGACAGAGGGCCACCTGTGCGCCCGACCAGCTTTCGGAGGTTGGCATCGTCGCAGCAAATTTCGAAATGAAAACGGTCTTTTTCAGTGTAAATGCGGCCGGCAAACCCGATCGGATCCCTGCGGCGGACAGTGGCCCCGGCGGAAAGTTTCTCGTTCAAGCCGGTAAGATGGTGATAGACAGAATAGTACGTAAAACTTCCGCTGTCGCCCTGGCAGATCTGCATGCGATGCTCAAGAACGATGCAAGCATCGCTGGTGTAGCCGTCGAAATAATTGAGTGGATGGTCTTGCTCCGAGGGCGATGCAACGGTGACCTGACGCACGAAGACCACCTTGCCGTCGGCGACCGCGCAAATCTCCGCCGCTCTGGTGCCGTTACGCGGCGCGCTAAGGTGCAGGCCGCCATGCCACTCGAACTCGTGGCTGAGCGGATAGGCACCGCGGCCCGGGGCGTCGCCTATCATGCAACGATCGATCCATTCGTCCTCGTGCTCGTTTTCGTTGCGAGGCAATAAGATCGGCGGACTGATGATCATATGGAGCAATTCTTGAAAGAATGATAGAACAGGCGTCTTCGATCAGCAGGAAACCGGCCGCTGCCTTTTTCTTTCAGTTTTTTTCATGGTTTTTATGTCGCATATTTCTAGTTCGGCCGGCATGTTCCTGGCGCCCACGAAGTGGTGCTCAGCAGCATGGAAGGTATGTTTGCCGTTGGTGCCGAACTCAATCCCGCCGGCGCTAAACTTGCCGTAACTGCCACCGCCATTGATGACCAGCTCTTCCTTGGCGGTGATGGTGATGCAATTGGCGTTCTGCGTGATGTTCAGTTTCGCCAGCATGTGCAGATTGTGCGACAGCGCCCTGATGTCGATGTCGCCCGCTGCCGCCACCAGTTTCATGCCCGCCTTGTAGACCAACAGACGGAAGGTGTTGCCGATTGTTGCGAACAGGCTCTCGCCGTTGACGATCGACAGGCTCTCGCCTGTGGTGATCGCCGTGTGTTCGTCACTGGCGAAATGCATCGATCGGCCGCTGCTCGCTTCGATGCCGCCCTGGCTGGCCAGAAGAAGGTGGGGCTTGGACAGTTCTGGAAATTGAGCGCCCTGTCCCTTGATCTCCTCATTCTGCCCCTTGATCGCGTCGGCCACCGCACTTTGCATTTTTTGTTCCTGCACGCCATAGTCCTGCGCCAGATCGGCGTGGGCCTAGTGTTGCTCGCGGGCCGCCAGGAGACGCCTGACAGTTTCCCCCATGTCCTTGATGTGCGAAGCGGCACCCAGGCGCGCCTCGGTAGTAATCAGTAGCCCCTTCGCCGCGCGTACCACGCCCCAGGCGTCGCTGCGCAGCTCGAAGCCCTCGCCGCGCTCATCCTTGCGGCCGGCATTGTCCTCGATGCGGGCAATGCGGCCCAGCGACAGCTGGCTGCACCCGTGGTCGCTCTTGAGCTGAGCCTGGATGCCGCCCTTGGTGTCGTCGAGCACCAGGTGATTACTCCGTCCACCGCCGCCCAGCTCGCGGCTGCGCAGGCCCGACAGCGCGCCCTGCCCCGGCAGCTGCCACGGCGGCATGTTGGCGCTGTTGTAGACCACCCCGGTGACGATGGGATGGTCGACGTTACCGCCCACGTACTGCACCATCACCTCCTGGCCGGCGCGGGGCAGGCCAATCTGGCCGAACTGTCCACCGGCGACCGGAATGGCCACGCGCACCCACTGCGAGCTGGCCTCGTCGTACTGGCCCATGCGGTCCCAGTGGAACTGCAGTTTGATGCGGCCGAGGCTGTCCGTGTGGATCTGCTGGCCGGCGGGCCCCACGACCAGCGCCGTCTGCACGCCGGGGTCAACGCAGCGCTCGCTGTTATGGCCGCGGCCTGGCCGCCAGCGCACGCTCTGGCGCACGCACATCATGTCGTTGGTATAGATGGAGCTGGCGCCGGGGCCGGCCTGGTAATTGTTGCTGGCGTGATGGTCGATCGCGACGATCACATAGTCGCGTGCAGCGATGGCCATCCGCGGCGGCTCGCTGCTGAAGTGACCGACCAGCCGAAAACTGCGGCCGGCCTGGGCGTTACAGTCGTTGCCGGCCGCGTGGAAGAATTGCTTCATGCTGTCGAGTTCTTGCATGCGTCGCGCTGCCAGCGCCTCGCCGTCGGCATGATCGCTGTAGGCATAAGCTCCGGTGTCGGCAAACCGTTCGTAGGAATACACTTCACCCTGGCGGTTGGCGGAATAGCCCAGCGCGCGCTGCGGACGTGGCGCCTTGTAATCGAAGCTGGTCAAGGTGAGCGAACCGCTGCCGATCTGGCGCGCCGGCTGCCATTGTTTGATTCCATCGCCTTCGCCGGCGCCCGATTCGCTTCGGAAGGCCATCTCGCCGACTGCATCATCGTCGGCGCCCTTTTCGATGTCGATCCATGGTGCGAATGCCGTGTTGTCGGCAAGCCACAAGGTATGGCCGTCGGCACGGTGCTCGTACCAGTAGTGCAGGCCCAAGGCTTCCCAACGCCGGTGCAGGTGGTTGTAGTCGGTTTCGTTGTACTGGTTGGCGCAGCTGAGCTTCGGGTCGGGATCATCGATCCGGGTCTTGAGGTCGCGCTCCGGGTACAGCTCGAACGTCGCCTCGGTCAGCTCGATCACGCTTTTATTTTGGAACGACACGCAGTCCTGGCGCAGCTTGGTGAACGCCAGCCACGGCCCCAGCACCATCTGGTAGAAGGCGAAGCCGCCGTCAGTCCTGATCAGGCGGAATTCGGCGACGTAGCCGTTGAAATAGCGTAGCGAACCATCGGCGCGCACCAGTGAAACGGTCGCCATCTTGGCCATCATCGATTTGAGGGGGATGAAAGCATTGTCCGAGAGCAGCTCAAGGTCGATATGGAAGTCGCGCGAGAGCTCCTCGCGCGTGTCCATTGTGTTGACCAGCAGGACACCTTTTTCCGGGCCGTCGCCGAACGGGAAGTTCAGCCGCAACAGCCGGTTCAACTGCGAGGTGGTGCCGAAACACGACAGGGCGGCGATGTCGGCCGCCGCTTCGCTCAAATTCATAAGTAATCCTTCGTCGACGATTGTTCTGACCTTGCTACAAGGCGGGCAGGTTTCAGGAGACCAGGCACAAGGCGCTCCCTGCCGGGGGCCGGGCGACGTGCATCTTGAACAGGTAGCGCGCATCGGCGTTGGCCGGCGAGCCGGGGACGCTGGCAAGGAAACTGCCCCACCCGAGCCGGTCCGGCGCCGGCTTGTTGGCGCTCAGCACTGCGGGGCGCACGCATTCGGGTTTGAGCAGCAATCGCACCTCGCAGTCCAGGTTGGACATGCCGAAGCGCTGCAGCATGCGCTTGACGCCCCTGGCGATGGCACCATGAGGCAGACAGCGATCGCGCTCTGCCGCATCGAGCGGGCCGATATTGAGCCGGATGCGCAGGTCGCAACGCCAGATCCGCTTACCCAATGCGGCACCATGGCCCAACAACGGCCCGCGATCGCCCAGGATGGTTTGCTGGTCTGTACCAATATTGTCCCAGCAGCCGACGAATTGCTCGAGTTCGACCGGCACGCCGAAATGGTCGCTGAGCGCGTCGGCAACGGCGAATGCGGACACGGGCCGCGTACGAAAGGCGGCGGCAAAGTACGCTTCCACATCATCCTCGCTGCTTGCGTGGTGACGTGCGCTCGCCTCCTTGAAGCCGCCCAGTTGGGTGAGCATCCCGCGCAGCGGATCGACGCCGTGTGTGTCGACACTCGTTTCCATCCGGTACTTGCCCCAAGCTTCGAAGAACAGGCCCACCATGCGGTTCGACAGGATGTCGAGGAAAGCGCGCGCGCTGCCGTCCTTGGTGTCTAGCTGCTGGGCTGCGATGCGCTCGGAATAATGAAATGGGAGGCTGCCGCTGGTGCCGAGCAGGCCGATGAACGCCGGCGTGAGCGCAATCTGACCGGGCACACCCGGCGCGACCTGATTGCCGTGTTCGGCCGAATCGGCCGCACCGGTCAGCTCGGCTTTCAGCGCCTCGATTTCGCTGGCGGGAAAGCCGAGCGAAACGCTGTTTTGAAACCGCAACACGTGCTTGAAGGCGTCATCGTACGTCACGCCCTGCGCGCGCAGCCACAGCAGCAGGAGCCGCAGCGCCTGGCGAAATTGGTACTGGGCCGGTTCGTCGAACAGGTGGTCGATCACACCAGCTGCTGGTAGCCGTTCCTTGGCTTGCATCGCTTGATCTCCTCACCGGTCTGTTGCGACATGACGAGCAATTGGACAAAGCTGTTGTGCTGCACATACAGCCCGAGAAACTGGTCGATGACTTCACTGAATATGTGCACGCCACTGCCGACGAAGGCTTCCTCGTCGATCGTGATGCGCACTTCGATGCCGTGCACCAGGCAGGGCCCCAGTTTGCGGCGCATCCAGGTGGCGCTGTCGGCGTAGTCCAGATCGACGATGCCTGCGATCAGCCGCTGGGACGTGGCGGACTGCGGCAAGTCGTACAGGGTCAGCATTTCGCGCAGCGCCTCCAGGCCTTCCTGCACCAGCGAATGGTGGTTGAGGGTCAGGTGGGAAATCAGGCGCCAATTCTGGCCGTTGCCGGAGGGGAAGCGGTACGACGGCGAAGGGCGCCGCAGGAAGCGAATCGGCGTCTGCATGGCGCCCTTGAGCAACTTCAGGTCGCCATCACGCTGACCGCATTTCAGCCTCGACGGCCAATCCCGGTTGGTGCAGCTGAGCATGAGAGAGAGGCAGCTTTTTTCCTTCGACAACATGGCCAGGTCAGCGTCGACCAGGGTAATGCGCTTCTCGAATCCGGGGCTGATGGCGGCGACCGACTCGTCGTGGCGCATGACCCAGTAATGGCCGGCGTCAGCGGCGTCTTCCCCATGGCGCAGCGAATAGAAAGGACGAAATTCGGTTGGGGAGGACGTAGCAGCGCTCTGGCGCACCATGTGGACGCTATCGATCGAATAGACCTCGTAGCCCTGCGGATGCTGCGAGTGGGCGAGCACCGGGTAGTCCACTGTCGTGCCGGTCACGGCAATAGGAACCCCGGGCTGCGTGAACAGGTTGACCACCGGGGTGCAGCCGGGCACAAGGTTGGCGGCCGACAGTCCGCGCAACATGCGCGCCACATTCGAGTCGGCGCGCACGCCGGCGCAGCCCAGGTGCAAGGTAAGCCGCTTGCAGGCCGGCCCGGTGTGTTGAAACAGCGCGCCCAGATCGATGTCAAAAAAATTAAATTTTTCGGGAAAGGCGAAGTATTCGGTGAGCACGCGGTAGGCGCGATGGGATCGCGCCCCGAAGGGAATCAGCGCCTCGTCGTCACTCAAGCCGACCCGCCGCAGCGGAATGGCCGGCAAGGCAAGCCAGCTGCCATCGTCCAGTTCAAGGTGGGCACACACCACGCGCATGAACATCGTGTCGAGCAGCGTCGCGCAAAACGACGCCTCGCCGTCGATGAACAGCCGCAAGTGCGACTGCCCATCCAGGGGCAGGCCCGCGCCAATGTCGATCTCGATGTCGATCGAGCAGGACGCGGCGATCGGCAAACGCACGCCAGGTGGCGCCTTGATCAGCGCATTGAACTTCGCCGATGCAATGCCAAGCGGCGCCTCGACCACGTCGTAGGCCGTGCGGAAGCGGCAAGGCACGCCCTGGACCGGGGCCGAATCGAGGATGCTGCCGCGGGCCACCCGGTTGATCGAAGGCGCCGCGCCCTCGCCCGTCACGGCCCTGTCAAAGCGCGCGATCGCGCAGGAGGGAAACGGCCGCATGTAGTGGGGATGGAGGACGTCGAGCAAGCGTTCGGTGAATTGCGGGTAGTCGTCGTCGAGGCGCTTGGAAATCCGGGCGGCGATCAGCGCCACCGACTGGATCAAGCGCTCGACATGGGGATCCTCGCAGCTGTCGCCGGCGATGTGCAGCTTGCCGGCGACCTTCGGATAGCGCCGGGCAAACTCGCTGCTGAGCAGCCTGAGCTGAACCATTTCCAGCTCGTATTCCTTCAGTATGTCATCCATGGGGGCGGGCCGATGCCAAAGGGGTTCAGGTTTTGCGAATCGAATAGCGCTGTGTCGCCGGCTCGAGTACCGCGTCGAAGTGCAGCATGTCGGAGGCGGCTTGGGCTTTGAGCTTTCCCGAAATGACGAAGTCGAAACGGTTGATCTGGCTGCTGCGCTGGCGCAGCGTGGCGGTGACGCCTTGCAGGCGCGGCTCATGCCGCTCGATGGTCAGCAGCACAGCGGCGCAGATTTTCTTGCGGTCGGTGTCACTGGTCATGCACAGGTCGGCAAAATCAGTCAGTCCGTAGGTCAGCACCGATCTGCTGGCCTCGGGATAGGCGACAAATAGCTGCTCCGGCATCGCCGCACGGGTATTGAGCAGCGACTCGAGGTCGCGCGCGACCGCATCCTTGAGATGGTCGAGCGTCCAGGTGGCCGGGACCGCCTCGCGCTGATCGTCAAGGAGCCGGTCGAATAGTCCAGGCGCGTAGCGTTGCTTTTCCATCGATCCCTCCCCGGCGCGGCGATCCCGCTGATCGAAGAGAATTATTGCCGCGCTGAAATCGGCGAATTTGCGCTATATCAAAGCCGAAGCAGTCGTTGTAGCACGGTCCTGAAGTGACAGGTTTCGAAAAATTAATCGGGGCAACTTGATGAAAATCAATCAGCCAGTTGAGACGGCCTTTACGCTTCCATAGCGCTTGCATTGGATCAAACAAAACCAGGGAGAAAGCGATGAGTCTGCCGTCAAAAGTATGTTGGTTCGAGGGACTGGCGCTGTCGCCGCAACAGTTCCAGCAGCAGGATCTGTATCACGAGGCGCGTTTGCAGCACGTCGCCGCCGCGCTCAATCCGCACCTATGGGGCGTGCGGGCGATCGAGTGGGATGGCGCCGCCCTGGCGAACAACGCGCTGCAAGTGACGGCTGTGTCCCTCATTTTTCAGGATGGTGAAGTCTATGAAGCGTCGGCGATGGAAAAGCTGCCCGCGCCGATCGATCTGCGCGCGCTACCGGCCAGCGTCCAGCACTGCACCTACTATGCCGCTTTACCTCGATTCAATCTCTACGGCGACAACCTGTCGCGCACCTCCGACGAACGCGATGCGCGCTATGCCAGGCGTGACCGCGACACCATTGACTTATATTCCGAAGCGATCGAGACGCCCGTTCTTTTTCTCCAGAAGAATGTACGACTGCTCTCGCAATTCGAGTCGCGTGATGCCTACGTCGCTTTCCCGATTGTGCGGATCCGGCGCAAGGCGAGTGGCGGCTTCGAACTCGACCCGGCCTTCTTCGCGCCGTCCTTGTCGACGGGAGCGTCGGCCCCACTGCAGGCGATGCTCGAGAGCCTGCTCGCGCAGCTGTACGTGAAGATCGAGGCGCTATACGGGCGCCACCGGCAGGTGAGCGATGATGTTTTCGAAATTCAAAACTTCGACATCACTTCTTACCTTCTGCTCAACACCATTACCAGCGCCAGCGCCTCGCTGTCGCACTGCCTGCGCTACCGGGCCCACCACCCCGAGTTCCTGTTCGACAAACTCAGTGCACTCGCCGGCGGCTTGCTGGCATTCTCGCGCCGCTACAGCATCGACACCTTTCCCGCCTATAACCATGAAAATGCGGCGGCGGGCTTCCTCCAGCTCGACGCCATCATCCGCGACTTGATCGAGGTGACCTTGTCGAGCCGCTATCACGTCATCGAGCTTGTCAGGGACCCGGCGCGGCCCACCCGCCATGTGGCCACACTCAGTGCGGACCTGGTGGACGAAACGACCATGCTGGGCATTGCCGTCAGCGCCGAGATGCCGGCACTCGAACTGGTCGCAGCCGTGCCGGACCGTTTCAAGATCTGTGCACCGGCCAACATCGACAACATCGTCCAGTTCGCGCTGTCGGGTGTGAAGCTCATTCATATGGCGCAGGTACCGGCCGCTGTACCTGTGCGACCCAACACCCATTATTTTAGTCTGGAGAGCAAAGGGGATTTGTACGAAGCAATGCTGCGGAACCGGGCATTGACACTGGAAGCAGCCGGCGGCATTCCTGGATTAAAGGTTGAATTATTCTGCCTGGCCGCCTAGCTTACTAGCTTCCTGGAGTCAAAGGGACGATATGGAAAGCGATAAAGTAGTAGTTCTATTTATTCCTGTGCGTAAGGGAATGATAGAGAAGATGAAGACTTTCTATGGTGACATCCTTCGCTTCACCATTGACGGAAGTGAGTTTTTCATGAACAATATAGAGGCTATTCGCGGTCAGTTGCAATATTCAAAAGTGAAGATTGATCCAGCAAAGAATCCGCTGTTTCAGTTCAATATCGTAAGTGATTTCCCCGAATATTGCATATCATTGCGGCAGCAAGGCGTTCATTTTGATTTTGTCGCGATGACGCCAGGCGGATATATGGCGAAGATATTCGACGCTTGTGATAACTCGATATTAATCGGATGTGACAGTTTTGAAACCAGTAGCGATATCGGCATATCGAGTTGGAATGAATACCGACGCTACTAGCTTGAATATTTCATGACACGATCACATATCATTGTAGCAAACTAGACGGTGCTTTTCTGAAGAGTCGATGCTTGCTATATTCAAAAAAAATGAGGTGTGGCAGATCCAAACAGAACAAGCTCGTCACTCTGGCGGTACCTGCAGGTCCAAGTAGAAAATTAATATCCGAAGCGGAGTGGTTGATACCGCGGCACATCCGCCCGAGTGAATTTGTGGGCAAGAGAAAAGTAACATGACAACTATCCCGACTTGTGATCTACGTAAGGTCGATGTGCCCCAAGGAAGGTTTAACTGGACCACATTTTCAGAATTTGCATTGACGTTTGATCCTCTGTCTGAGGCTATAGACCAATTCAATCAAGTGCCTACAAGCGCGGTGCCATCTGACACATGGACTGCAGTGACCTTGCGGTATTTTCTCTATTGCTGGCAGCGGATCGGAAATAATCAGGGAGGGATGAGACAGGAGGCAATTAACAAGGTTCAGGCAGCTCTGAACATTCTTCGTGCAAAGATCTGAATAGAAGGGGCAGCCTCTAAAACCAAGTGCAACACCCTTTGCTGTAAGGTGCTGCCATGCCGAAAATCTATACCCATCTGACGACACAGGAGCGCGCCGTCGTGATGACCATGCGGGACGA
>NZ_JAFCXL010000021.1:0-90918 GCF_049898325.1 Massilia sp. DWR3-1-1
GGCGCCACGCGCAATTGGAAACTGAAGGACGAGGTGTGGCTCAATCCAGAAAGGGCTGCGCCTGAATTATTGAAGCTGGCCGCATGAACTGACGCGACATCTTTGTTGACAACTACCGTGACCAAGGTAGCACAGCAGTGGACGGAACAAGAGTTTGCAGGACTGGATCTTGGCGATGCCCGCCTCAACAAGAGGGCGAAGCGAATGATGGAACGATTTTCGGCCAATCCTACGGCCAGCATCCCGGATGCCTGCGATAGCTGGAGCGAGACCTGTGCAGCCTACCGCTTCCTGGGCAATGCCGATGTCGACTGGGAAGCCATCCTTGCGCCGCACTGGGCGCGTACCGGGGAACGGATGCGTGCGCAGTCCGTGGCGCTGTGCATTCAGGACACGACAGAGCTCGATTTCAACGGCCAGGAGATCGACGGTCTCGGGCCACTGAACTACGAAGCACGGCGCGGCATGTACTTGCATCCGACCTTTGCGGTGACGACCGATCGCGAGCCGCTTGGCGTGCTTGACGCGTGGATGTGGGCGCGTGAGAAGCGCGGCGCCGATGGCGCCAGGCCGGGCCTGATCGAGAGCAAGCGCTGGGTCGAGGGCTATCAACGCGTGGCAGAAATGGCGGCAGACATGCCCGACACGCGGCTGGTGTACGTCGCCGACCGCGAAGCGGACATGGTGGAAATGATGCGCTGCGCCCGTGATCTAGGCACCCCGGCCGACTGGCTGGTACGGGCCAAACATAACCGCTGCTTGCCCGACGAAGACGGCGCCAAGTTGTGGGAGGCGACGAACGCTGGCGCGCCGCTCGGTGAAATCGCCTTCGCCATCGGCTCGCGTGAAAATCAGAAAGGGCGCACCGTGCGCCAGCAACTGTGGGCATCCGCAGTCGAGATCAAGGACCGGGGCAAAAGGGCGCATCAGCGTGACCTGCGTGGTAGCGCGCGAAGTGGACGCGCCTGTCGGCGTCAAGCCCATCGAATGGCGCTTGCTGACGAACCGCGTCGTCAAGACAAAAGAACACGCCGTCGAACTGATCGACTGGTATAGGGCGCGCTGGGAAATTGAAATTTATTTCCACGTGTTAAAAAACGGCTGCGAAGTCGAGGCCCTACAGCTGTCAAGCATGGAGCGCCTTGAGCGTGCGCTGGCCCTGTTCATGGTCGTCGCCTGGCGCATTACATATCTGATGCGCAAGGGGCGAACCTGTCCAGATCTGGCGGCATCGTTATTCTTCGACCCCGACGAGATCCGCGGCGCCCATCTGCTGACCAAAAAGAAGATGCCCGCCACGCCACCGACGCTCAATGAGGTCGTGCGAATGATTGCACAGGTGGGCGGCTTCCTCGGCCGCAAGAGCGACGGCGAACCGGGAGCGAAGACAATCTGGCGCGGGCTTGATCAAGTTTTTGCCGCCGCCGAGACGCTACGCGCACTCCGCGATGGGCTTGGATGACTTATGTATAAGGACATGGGCTCAGGTACGCCCAAACGTTTGCCTCCACTCATTTGCCAACTTCCAACTCCCGTATTCATCGAGCAAATACCAGTCATGCCAACCATTTCGACTTGTTTTTGTGATTACTCCGGAAGCGGCAGAGAACGACGAAAAAATCCCCTCTACCCCATCGATCTGCAAGCCATCCCCAATTACGATCCCTGTGTATATCTGGCCCATAAATGTGAACCGCACTTTGGTGCCATCAGGTGGGAGTCTCATGCCCTGCTTGATCAGAACACTCCAGTTTGAAGACACCGGACTAATTCCTGATACGCGGTCAGGACCTTTCCAAATTTGCAGTGCATAACCAAACAAAGATCGGCCGCGTTCTAAAATGCTGAGTTCGCTCCATTCATCAAATTTATTGAGCTCGCGATTCAACGCGAGACTTGAGTGCGCTTTTAAAGCCGGCATTTTTATCGAATAAGGACCATTTGAAACCGATGAATTTAACTGGCCAGTTAGAAGGGTCAGGTTTCCTATTTTATTGATTGTTGCATCTCTTTCCATTTGCTTCCTGTGATAATCTAAATCGCGGCTCAGCTCATCATCATCCATGGATTCAAAACCAACTATATTCCAGTTTTCCTTCCAACGCTGAGGTAGGATATGTTCAATTGTTAATTCTGACTTAATTTCGATATTCTCGTTCAGTACTGTTCGTTTAGCCATTTCAATCGCTTCGAACAAGAATCTTAGCCTTGGTTGACGGGCTCCCTTGTATTGGTCACGGCCCAGCCATGCTTCCTGCCATTCGGAGTCATCAGGCCAACGATCGATGTCCGACTGGCGATTCGAGAGATACGCCAACATCTCGTTCACTTTATTACCTTCTGCGACTCGCAAACGATCAACCAATCCTACAAAAAATCGATTATAGCTTTTTGTAGTAAGGCCGCAAATGTCTCTGCGGAGAATATAACTTTGCAATATTTCCAGAGCACGCACAAGTTCATTATGAATATCGGCTTCGGTGGCGAGGTACACAACAAGTGGCATCGCAGTTGAGACATCGAATGCATCGGCAAAGCGCCCAAACTCGCCTATAGGATCGCCTCTTTTCTGCGTAAACAGGCGCCCTTCCACCTCAGCAGTGGCGCTGATGGATTCTAATTCCGCCTCCACCGTCGTGAACGGTTGATTGTTTAATATCCAGCGACGATAATTTTCGAAAAGCGTCTCAACTGAAATTGAATCACCAGCTTTCATGGACAGATGATCGGTCAACATCCAATCGAGTCGTGTCCGCGTTTGTCTTCCACGTGAGGCATTCTGAATCCAGAAAGCACGATCAAGTGGCTGCCAGTGCCTCTCATATAGTTTGTCAACAATCAAAGCGCCATCTTGGAGTCCCAATCCTTTTGCGCGCTGAAAAATAAAATTACGCATAAGATCAGCCGGACTTAGATCGACCCCTCTACTGTTCAACGTTTCGAATATTGTTTGAGGGTCGTCACTACCTTCCAATTCAATGGACACGACCGCAAGCCCTTCCTTCAAGGCTTCAAATAGAGTTTCCAAATAATACTCATCAAACTCCCCCTTCATGAGAACATGGGATTCGATCTTTTCGCGAAAAAACGCGTGAGCAGCTGTCGATCGACGTACGAAACCATCTTCATCAAAGAGTTTTGGCGCAACCTCATCGTGATCGGCGAACGGGTCCATTATAGAAACAAACGCGCGACGATCTGCTGAAGATGGCCATAATTTGAAGCGTTCAATTTTTGATGATTCCATCACTCCATCGTTAAACAAATATTTCTGCAGCTCAGCAGCGTAGTTTGATTTATTTGCAATAGCCACATCGCGAAGCGCGGCGAGTAATAGTTGAAACGTCGTAAGTCTTTGTTGGCCGTCGATTATTTCGAAAGCCTGGACCTGCTTTCCGTATGTCTTTATCTGGGTGACAACCAGAGCTCCCATAAAGTGAGGGGATAAAGAAGCTCTATTAGTTCTAATTCTATGAGCTGCTCTCTCTATATCCTCCCAGAGAAGCTCAAGGTCGGGGTTGGTTTTCCACGCGTACTGTCGTTGATATAGCGGAATAAGATAACGCTTCTTTCCGTCGAATAGTTCGATAATTGAGCGAGTATAAGGCTTCAATTTTTCTCCATAATGCTTCTCATCTGAATGTGAGCCGTCGTTCCCTACCGGCAATCTTTTCGAAGGTGCGATCCGAGGACGACTGCGGCTAAATGTGCCCGAGTTCGGACGACGGCAGTGGTTCGGCGAGGATCACGAAAATATCACCATTCACCTCGCGCTCCACATCAGTTATAGGATAGATACGATCAAAGTTTGCGTACTTCGACCACTTGCCGGCGCCATGCTCTTCCGTTGGCGGGGACGCAATTAGGGCGAAACCTTTCTTACCCGCCGCCAGTGCATCAATGCTCTTGAATCGTCCGTTATAGCCTACTCGTTGCTCAATCTGTTTTTCATGATAATTCTTTTGATCAAGGCACTTGACTCGGAGGTACTTTTCTCGCCCAGACGAATTTCGAATCCGTTGACCTGGAGCCTGCCAAAGCTGCATCAAGATCAACCCATTAGAATGGAATGAATCCCACGAATTGGTAGGGGTCCCGTAGTGGACGAAACTGTAGCGTTTGCAAAATTCGGTGATGTTCATGACTTCCCAATTCGTCGTGTGAATCGAAACACCAAGAAGTTGGTAGTTGATCAAACCAGACAATATCTCAAGAGCAACAACTGTACTGGTCTGTGAAAAAAATTGCAACGGCCCCTGTGAAGTTTCTGGCGTTCAGCGCATTGCAAATTTGTTAGAGAGTAGATAGCGCCAAGGTCTTGCCCATAGTGGCATCGGTAAGGGCTGGATTGAAGACGTAGTCCCCCCAAACGAATCGTTGCGGAGCATTCCAGGCGGCTGTCGCTCACTCACCGGCCGGTCAAGCCAGCACCATTGTCTGCAGGCGAGCCGGGCAAGCGGGTCTTCTCCGAGTCCAGCCAGTGGACCACCGGACTTGAGCCTTTTGGTCCCCGGTATAGGTTCCAAAACGAAAAAAGGGGCTACACGCCGAAGCATGCAACCCCTTGATTCTATACAACTAAAATTCTGGCTCCCCGACCTGGACTCGAACCAGGGACCTGCGGATTAACAGTCCGTCGCTCTACCAACTGAGCTATCAGGGAAAAGAGCGAATATTATATACGCCCGGGCAAGAAATGGCGAGGGCCTTGGCAGGATTTTTCCGCAGGGGAAAATTGACACGGATGCCAGCGCAGGATGAGAAAGACAGCACACCAGCGCGAACTTTTTGGAACGCGCGACTGTCCTATACAAACACTCATTCAGGAGGCAATCATGAAATCCTTGTGGAAATGGCTTACCACCCTGATGCTGGCAGGATTGTTGGCCAGCTGCGGCGGTGACGACACGAACTACGGCAAGCTGACGGACGTCGCGCAAAAAAATGGCTTCAACGCCTTGTTGGCGGCAGCGAACAAGGCCGGCCTTGGCGGCGCCCTGGCGGCCCACGATGCGGACTTGACGGTGTTTGCGCCCACCGACGCCGCCTTCGCCACGCTGGCCACGCAACTGGGCTTTGCCGATGCGGGCGCGATGGTCGCCGCCCTGCCGCCACCGACTCTGGCGAACATCCTCAATTATCACCTGCTCGCCGGCACCCGCAACAGCGCCGAACTGCGCAGCGCCGGCGCCAGCCTGGCCACCGCCTACCGTTTTGACGGCGCCGCCGCCAGGCTGGGCCTGAATGCCAGCAGCGGCGTAGTGCTCACCGACGCCGTGCTGGCCACGGCCACCGTGACCGCCGCCGATGTGCGCGCCGACAATGGCGTCATCCACGCGGTGGACAAGGTGCTGGTGCCGCCCGGCGTGCTGACCGTGGTGCAGATGGCGCAGGCCAATCCGGCCAGCTTCAGCGCGCTGGTGGCGGCTATCGTCGCCACCGACCTGGCGCCCGCCCTGGGCGCCAGCGGGCCGTTCACCGTGTTTGCGCCCACCAACAGCGCCTTCGCGGCGGCGCCCACAGGGCTGAGCACGGCGCAAGTGCGCTCGGTCTTGCTCTACCACGTGGTGGCCGGCCAGGTGCTCGCCGCCGCCATCCCCTTCGACACCCCCGTGCCCACCCTCAATACCAGCACCCTGGGCGGGGCGACGGTGCCAGCGCAGACCCTCGTCATCAACCGCAACCTGACCATCACCGACAGCAGTGCCAGCGCCGCGCCCATCCTGGCGACCGACGTGCGTGCCAGCAATGGCGTGATTCACGTGATCGGCAAGGTGCTCATTCCCCGCTGACGGTGAGGCTTAGAACCTATCCCGGTAGGTAGGAGGAAGCGGATTGCGATGCATGGCAGCCGAGGGCAAGGCGCGAGGATGACGCATGGCGAGCCATGCGAAGACGAGCAACGCCGCCATCGGTTGCCAGGCGCGCAAGCAGCGACTCCGACCTACCGTGATAGGTTCTTAGCCTGCGTAGCTCAGGGTGTCGACCGCCGTCGTGTAGCTCGAGGCGGTCACCGAACTGACGTACACGTACTCGCCCTTGACCTGGGCCGGGGTGACGGTGATGAGCATGTAGCCGCGCCGCGCCGTGTCGATGTAGGCAATATCATCGACCAGCGCCTTGATGGTGCCGGCCAGGGTGGCGGGCGGGAACAGCGCCGGTGGAAACGCGCCTTCGAAGCCGGATGAGGTGACCGACATGCCGGCAAATTCGGCGCCCACCTGGGTGCCGTCGCGCAGGGTCAGCTTGTTGAACCAGGCGTTGTGGCTGTCGCCCGAGAGCACCGCGAATTTCTTGCCGGCCGCCTTCTGCCGGGCGGCCGAGGCGAACAGCTGCTCGCGCACGTCCGGATAGCCTTCCCAGCTGTCGAAGTTGTACGAGATCTTGGGATTTTTTGCCGGGTCGAGCAAGTCGTTCTGGGCGCTCGTGCGCAGCGCCGCCGGGGTGCCCTTGGCCGTCAGGTAGGCGGTGACGGCCGCCGCGCTCAGGTTGGCCGCCAGCACCGACGCCGGCAGCACGATGCGCGCCATCACCGTCTGGTTGCCGAGGATTTGCCAGGTGGCCTTCGAGGCGTCCATCTGCGTGTCCAGCCAGGCCTGCTGGGTGCTGCCCATCATGTGCCGGCCGCGCGCGAAGGCATACGGCAGGAAGGCGGGGTCGGCCACATCGCGCCCCTGGGCGTCGATCTTGCGGTCGGGCTGCTGCTCGCGACCAATGATGCGGGTGTCGAGCATGTGCAGCGAGAGCAGATTGCCGAAGTCGAAGGAGCGATAGATCTTGAGCAGGTTGGCCGGGTCCGGCGAGCGGATCGGCATCCATTCGTGGTACACGCGGCTGGCGATGGCCTTGCGCGCCGCCCAGCCGCCCTGGGTCAGGGGATTGTGGTTTTCGGCGCCGTCCATCCAGGCGTTGTTGGCGAACTCGTGGTCATCCCAGATGGCAATCATCGGCATGCGCGCGTGCAGCGCCTTGGCGTAGGGATCGGCCTTGTGCAGCGCGTGGCGCGCGCGGTAGTCGGCCAGCGTGACGATTTCGTTGGCGGGCGCGGAAACGCGCGCCGCCACCGCGCTGGCCGCCGGCGGATAGACGCCATCCTTGTATTCGTAAATGTAGTCGCCCAGGTGCAGCGCGACCTGGGCGCCGGACGCGGTCGCCGCGTCATAGGCGTTGAAGTAGCCGGCCGGATAGTCGCTGCACGAGAACACCGCCAGTTTCACTTCGGCCACGTTGCCAACTGGCAGGGTGCGCGTGCGCCCCACCGGCGACACGCTGTTATTCGGCGCGACGAAGCGATACAGATATTCGGTGTTGGCCGACAGTCCCGTCGCATCGACCTTGGCGGTAAAGCCGCTGTCGACCGTCGCGCTGGTGGTGCCGGTGGCGACCAGGGTGGCGAAACTGGCATCGGCGGCCATCTGCCACACCAGCGGCACGGCCTGCTCGCTGGAGGTCTTCGCGTGGGTCCACAGGATCACCCGGTCGGCCTGCGGATCGCCGCTGGCGACACCGTAATTGAAGGCCGCCATCTCGCCGCCCAGCGCGGAACCGCCGCCGCCGCAGGCGCTCAGCACGCCGCTACTGCCCATGACCGCCGCCACCGAGGCCATCCGGATCACGAACTGCCGGCGCCCCCGATCGGCCACCGCGCCCTGCCCCACCACCGCCTGCTTGCTCCGCATAGTGCCTCCATGAATAAAAGGCCATGGTAGGCAGCGCGTGTGTCAGCAGTATGACGACTTTGAAAATGTTGTCAGGGCGGGCTGGCGTTTACGCCAGGCCGAGACGCTTGCGCGCCGCCGTCAGCAAGTCGGTGTCGTAGGGATGCAGATTTTCCAGGAACAGCATCTCGGCCTGGGCCGGGTCTTCCAGGCACATCTCGAGCATGACGGGGCCGTCGTCGGCCACGCCCAGGAAATCCTTGCTCCAGCGATTCTTGCGATGGGTGCGCATGACGGCGCAGCCCAGTTCGGCCAGCGGCACGGCAACGCCGGCGGCAATCGCCGCCACTTGCCATTCGTCCCAAAATTCCACGGTGTTGGTGAGCATGTTCATGATTATCCAAATAATTAAAACGAAAAAATACGATACAAAAGCAAAAGGGCCGCATCTTTCGATGCGGCCCTTAAAATCTGGCTCCCCGACCTGGACTCGAACCAGGGACCTGCGGATTAACAGTCCGTCGCTCTACCAACTGAGCTATCAGGGAATTGTCTCAGAACTTTGCTACAGTGAACTGTTGCGCCATCCGAAGAAACAAGAGTTTAAAGGACTTTGGCAATCGCGTCAATGACACGGTCGATATTTTTCGAGTTCAGCGCGGCGACGCAGATGCGGCCCGTGTCGACGGCGTAAATCGATTCGGCGCGCAACTTGCCGACCTGTTCCTTGCTCAGGCCCGAATACGAGAACATGCCGACCTGCTCGCGCACGAATTCGAAATCGTGGCCCGGTGCTTTGTCGCGCAGCTTGGCGACGAAGCTGTCGCGCGTCTGCTTGATGCGCACGCGCATGCCGCCGAGTTCCTCTTCCCACAACTGGCGCAGTTCCGGCGTGGCCAGCACGGTGGCGACCACCTTGCCGCCGTGGGTCGGCGGGTTCGAGTAGTTGGTGCGCACCACGCGCTTCAATTGCGACAGCACGCGCGCCGCTTCGTCGGCGCTGGCGGCGGCGATGCTCAAGGCCCCCACCCGCTCGCCGTACAGCGAGAACGACTTGGAGAACGAGTTCGACACCAGCAGCGCGCCGCCGGCGGCAGCGAAGCGGCGCACCACCGCGCCGTCTTCGGCGATGCCGGCGCCGAAGCCCTGGTAGGCCATGTCGAGGAAAGGCACGAGGCCGCCGGCGCTGACGGCGTCGATGACCTGGTCCCACTGGCTCGACGTCAGGTCGGCGCCGGTCGGATTGTGGCAGCAGGCGTGCAGCACCACGATCGAGGCGGGCGGCATGGCCTTCAGGGCGGCCAGCATGGCGTCAAAATCGACGCCATGGGTGACGGCGTCGTAGTACGGATAATTGTCGACGACGAAGCCGGCGCTTTCGAACAGGGCGCGGTGGTTTTCCCAGCTGGGGTCGCTGATATAGACCTTGGTGCCGTCCGGGGCGAAACGCTTGAGGAAATCGGCGCCGATTTTCAGGGCGCCCGTGCCGCCGACGGCTTGCACGGTAATGGCACGTTTCTCTTGAATTACGGGGCTGTCGGCACCAAATACGAGCTCTTGTACCGCTTTGTCATACGCTGCCAGGCCTTCGATCGGCAGGTAGGTGCGCGGGCTCGGTTGGGCCGCCATCAGGGCCTCGGCGCGGCGCACGCATTCAAGCAGCGGGACCTTGCCGTTATCGTCATAATAGACCCCCACGCCGAGATTGATCTTCGCCGCGTTGGTGTCGGCGTTGAACGCTTCGGTGATACCCAGGATCGGGTCGCGCGGGGCCATCGCAATGGCACTGAAGATACTGGCGGAAGCTGTAGAGGTCATCGTTTGAATTTGATAAACGGCTGGTTCGCCGCAGGGTTGTATAGACAGCGAGCGCTGGTGGCGCCATGCAAAGCGCATGGCGCATCAATGTTCGCGGGCGGACTCCCATTCTAGCAAAGGTAGCACAGCATGGCTGAAGTCAAGTTAATTTCCGAGCCCTCCGCGGTCCCCGAACCGTCGCCGACGGTCATCACGTATCCCGATTCGCCGTTCAAGCTGCACCAGCCGTTCGCGCCCGCGGGCGACCAGCCGACGGCGATCGCCGGCCTGCTCGAGGGCATCAACGACGGCCTGTCCTACCAGACCCTGCTGGGCGTAACGGGCTCCGGCAAGACCTACACGATGGCCAACGTGATCGCCCAGGCGGGACGGCCGGCGATCATCTTCGCGCCCAACAAGACCCTGGCCGCGCAGCTGTACGCGGAGTTCCGCGAATTCTTCCCGCAAAACGCCGTCGAGTACTTCGTCAGCTACTACGATTACTACCAGCCGGAAGCCTACGTGCCGCAGCGCGACCTGTTCATCGAGAAGGACTCGTCGATCAATGAGCATATCGAGCAGATGCGCCTGTCGTGCACCAAGTCGCTGATGGAGCGGCGCGACGTGATCATCGTCGCCACCGTCTCGGCCATCTACGGTATCGGCAATCCCAGCGAATACCACCAGATGATCCTGACGCTGCGGGCGAAAGACAAGGTGGCCCAGCGCGACGTCATCGCCCGCCTGATCCAGATGCAGTACACGCGCAATGAAGTCGATTTCGGCCGCGGCACCTTCCGCGTGCGCGGCGACACCATCGACATCTTCCCCGCCGAGCACGCCGAGCTGGCGATCCGCGTCGAGATGTTCGACGACGAGATCGAATCGCTGCAATTGTTCGATCCCCTGACGGGCCGGGTGCGCCAGAAAATTCCCCGCTTCACCGTCTACCCGGGCTCGCACTACGTCACGCCCCGCTCGACCGTCCTGCGGGCGATCGAAACGATCAAGCTCGAACTGCGCGACCGCCTCGAACACTTCCAGCGCGAGAACAAGCTGATCGAAGAACAGCGGCTGGAACAGCGCACCCGTTTCGACCTCGAGATGATGGCCGAAATCGGTTTTACCAAGGGCATCGAAAACTACTCGCGCCACCTGTCGGGCGCCATGCCGGGCGAGCCGCCGCCGACCCTGATCGACTACCTGCCGAAGGACGCGCTGATGTTCCTCGACGAGTCGCACGTGCTGATCGGCCAGTTGAACGCCATGTTCAACGGCGACCGCTCGCGCAAGACCAACCTGGTCGACTACGGTTTCCGCCTGCCCTCGGCGCTCGACAACCGGCCGCTCAAATTCGAGGAATTCGAGCGCAAGATGCGCCAGACGATTTTCGTCTCGGCCACCCCGGCCGACTACGAGAACAAGCACGCCGACAACGTCGTCGAACAGGTGGTGCGCCCGACCGGCCTGGTCGACCCGCTCATTTTCGTCAAGCCCGCCCTGAGCCAGGTCGACGACCTGATGTCGGAAATCCAGGACCGCGTCAAGAAGGACGAGCGGGTGCTCGTCACCACCCTGACCAAGCGGATGGCCGAGCAGCTCACCGAATACCTGTCCGACCATGCCATCAAGGTGCGCTATCTGCACAGCGACATCGAGACGGTCGAGCGGGTGGAAATCCTGCGCGACCTGCGCCTGGGCACCTTCGACGTGCTGGTGGGGATCAACCTGCTGCGCGAGGGCCTCGACTTGCCCGAGGTGTCGCTGGTGGCGATCCTCGACGCCGACAAGGAAGGTTTTTTGCGCTCCGAGCGCAGCCTGATTCAAACCATCGGCCGCGCCGCCCGTAACCTCAACGGGGTGGCCATCCTGTACGCCGACCGGGTCACCGATTCGATGAAAAAAGCGATCGACGAAACCGAGCGGCGGCGCGCCAGGCAGATCGCCTTCAATGCCGCCAACGGCATCACCCCGGTGGGCATCAAGAAGACCATCCGCGACATGATCGACGGCGTCTACAGCCCGCAGCAGGCGCGCGAAACGCTCGAGTCGGCGCAGGAGACGGCGAAGGTCGAGTCGATGAGCGAGAAGCAGATCAGCAAGGAAATCAAGCGCCTGGAAAAGCTGATGGTCGATCACGCCAAGAACCTCGAGTTCGAAAAAGCGGCGCAGGTGCGCGACCAGCTGCACGTGCTCAAGCAGCAGGCCTTCGGCGCGCCGGGAACGGACAATATCGTTTCCCTGCTGGGCAAATAAAGGGGCACGGCGCGCGTCCCCACGCGGGCACGCAAGCTTGGTATCATGCGCCACGACCGGCAGCGCGCCGGCCCCTTTTGCGACAGGTGGAGAACAATGAAATTACGGATGTTGGTAGTGGCGGCGGCCCTGGTCGCCGGCGGCGCGAATGCGGCAGCGCCGCGCGGCCTGACGGTCGACGACCTGGTCGCCCTCGAGCGCGTGGGCAGCCCCGTGCTCGCACCCGACGGCAGCGCCGTGGTGTACTCGGTGCGCAGCACCGACCTGGCGAAAAACCGCGGCCACAGCGAACTGTGGCTGCTCGACCTGAAAACCGCCGGCGCCGCGCCGCGCCAGCTCACCCGGGCCGACGCCAGCAGCAGCGATCCGGCCTGGTCGCCCGCGGGCGACGCCATCTATTACATGTCGGCCGCGCAGGTGTGGCGCCTGCCCGTGGCCGGCGGCGCCGCCGTCAAGGTCACCGCCCTGCCCGTCGATGTCGACAACTTCCGCCTCTCGCCCAAGGGCGACCGGATCGCCTTCAGCGCCGCCGTGTACCGCGACTGCGCCGACCTGGCCTGCAGCGCGAAACGGCAAGAAGACGCCGCCAGGCGCAAGTCCAGCGGCCAGCTCTACAACCGCCTGTTCGTGCGCCACTGGGACACCTGGAACGACCATCGCAACAACGTGCTGTTTTCGGCGCCGCTCGACGGCGCCGGCGTGCTCGCCGGCGCGCCGGTGGCGCTGTCGGGCACGCTCGATGGCGACGTGCCTTCCAAGCCCTTCGGCGACGCCGACGAATACCGTTTCAGCCCGGACGGCCAGACCATCGTGTTTGCCGCCCGCATCGCGGGAAAAACCGAATCCTGGTCGACCAACTTCGACGTCTACAAGGTGGCCGCCGCCGGTGGCACGCCGGCCAATCTGACGGCCGACAACCTGGCCTGGGACGCCAGGCCGATCTACTCGCCGGACGGGCGCACGCTGGCCTACCTGGCGATGAAACGCCCGGGCTTCGAGGCGGACCGCTTCACCATCGTGCTGCAGGATGTCGCCAGCGGCAAGAAGCGCACCCTGGCCGCCGACTGGGACCGCGCGGTGGCCGACTACCGCTGGGCGCCGGACGGCAAGGCGCTGCTGGCCACCGCCGACGACGTCGGCCAGCACCGCCTGTTTTCCATCGACGCGCAAAGCGGCAAGGTGACGGCGCTGACGGACAAGGGCTACGTGGGCGGCTTCGATGCCGCCGGCGGCACCGTCGTCACCAGCCAGGCCTCGCTGGCCGGCCCGGCCCAGCTCTATCAACGCGACGGCGCCGCCTGGAAGCAGCTCACGCACCTGAACGAAGCGGCGCTGGCCGATGTGCGCTTTGGCCAGTTCGAGCAGTTCTCGTTCAAGGGCGCCAAGGGCGAGACCGTGTATGGCCACGTCATGAAGCCGTGGAATGCGGCGCCGGGCGTGAAGTACCCGGTCGCCTTCCTGGTGCACGGCGGCCCGCAGGGCAGCTTCGGCAACAGCTGGAGCTACCGCTGGAATCCGCAGACCTACGCCGGCGCCGGTTACGCCGCCGTGTTCATCGATTTCCACGGCTCGACCGGCTACGGCCAGAAGTTCACCGACGCCATCAGCGGCGACTGGGGCGGCGCCCCGCTGGAAGACCTCAAGAAAGGCCTGGCCGCGGCCGGCGCAAAGTATCCCTGGCTCGACACCAGGCAGGCCTGCGCGCTGGGCGCCTCCTACGGCGGCTACATGATGAACTGGATCGAGGGGAACTGGTCGGACGGCTTCAAGTGCATCGTCAACCACGACGGCGTGTTCGACAACCGCGCCATGTACTACGCCACCGAGGAGCTGTGGTTCAACGAGTGGGAAAACGGCGGCAGCTATTTCGCCGTCCCGCAAAAACACGAGAAATTCAACCCGGTCCACCACGTCACCAAGTGGAAGACGCCGATGCTGGTGATCCACGGCGAGAAGGACTTCCGCATTCCCCTCAGCCAGGGCCTGGGCGCCTTCACGGCCCTGCAGCGGCAAGGCATCGACAGCCAGTTGCTGGTGTTCCCCGATGAGAACCACTGGGTGCTCAAGCCGGCCAACTCGGTGCTGTGGCACCAGACGGTGCTGGGCTGGCTGGACCGCTACCTCAAGCCCACCGCCCAGCCAGCGGCCCGATAAGCCGCGCGCTTACGGAATCAGTCGATCGGCGCGCAACTGCGCGAACAGCTCGGTAAAGCTGTCCTCGGTCGACTGGTAGGCGGCAAAACCCAGCTTGCGGCTGCGCGTCATGTCCGTCATCACTTCCAGCGGACGGCTCAAGTCGAGGTCCGTGTGCCAGGGCGAGGCGAGGCGTTCGATGCGCGCTTCGGCCAGGCCGTGGCGGGCCGCCATCTGCGTCCACAGGGGACCGTGATCGGCCATCGCTGCCTCGAGCGGACGCACGGTGCCGTCGAAAGGGCCCGCCTGCACGCCGAACCAGTCGGCGATGCGGCCCCACAGCCACTGCCAGCGGAAGGTGTCGCCGTTGACGATGTTAAAGGCCGTATCGAAGGCGGCCGGGGTGTCGGCCGCCCATACCAGCTGCCTGGCCAACTGGCGCGCGTCGGTCACGTCCGATAGGCCTTCCCACTGCGCGCGCGAACCGGGAAACTGGAACGGCGTGCCAAGCTCCTTGCAGATCGAGGCATACACCGCCAGCGTGGTGCCCATGTTCATGGCGTTGCCGACGGCCTTGCCGATCAGGGTGTGCGGGCGATGCACATTCCAGGCAAACCCGTCGCGGGCGGCGGCGGCGAACAGTTCGTCTTCCTGCGCATAATAAAAATTGTCGAGGTCCAGGCGGGGCTGGTCTTCGCGCAGCGGCGTTTGCGGCAGGGTGCCGCTGCTGGCGTAGGCGTCGAATGGTCCCAGGTAGTGCTTCAGGCCCGTCACCAGCGCCACGTGGCGCAGCGACTTTTTCGGCGCCAGCGCGTCGAGCACGTTTTTCACCATGCCGCCGTTGACGCGGATATTGTCCGCTTCGGTGGCCTGGCGCATCCAGGCGGTGATGAAGACGTGGGTGGGTGCCAGGTCGGCCAGCGCGGCGCGCAGCGAGGCGGGGTCGCGCAGGTCGGCGGCGATGCCGGTCATGCCGGCGCCCCCGTCGATGGCACCGCGCGCCAGGCCGTGGACGGTCCAGCCCTGGGCCAGTAATTCGGTGGCGAGATTGCTGCCGGCGATGCCGCTGGCGCCGACGATGAGGGCCGATTTTTGCATGGCGATGTCCTGATGGAGAAGAATCAGTTAGTCTACTGTGATTAATGGCGACGATAAACCGGCGCACGAACCACACACTGTAGACGGGAATTCTCCAATGTCCGAACAATTTGCCGGCATCGCCATCTTCGTCGCCGCTGCGCGCGCCAGCAGTTTCACGGCGGCGGCGGCGCAACTGGGCATGACCAAGTCGGCGGTCGGAAAAAGCATCGCCCGCCTGGAAGACCGGCTGGGGGTGCGGCTGTTCCACCGCACCACGCGCCGCATTACCCTCACCGTCGACGGCGCCGCCTACTTCGCCAGCTGCGCCGGCGCGCTCGACGCCGTCGTCGATGCCGAACGCGCGCTGCAAAGCGGCCGCCAGCAGGCAGTGGGCCGGGTCCGCATCGACATGCCATCGGCGTTCGGACGCGCCGTGGTGGTGCCGCTGCTGGCCGACCTGGCCCTTCTTCACCCGCAGCTGACCTTCAGCCTCAGTTTTGCCGACCACCTGGTCGACCCGTTCGACGAAGGCATCGACCTGTTGATCCGCTTCGGCGAGCTGGGCGAGCCCGCCGGCCTGGTCGCCAGGCGGCTGGGCCGCCAGCGCCAGTGGCTGTGCGCGGCGCCGGCCTACCTGGCGCGGCGCGGGGTGCCGGCCACCATCGCCGATCTGGCTGCCCACGACTGCGTGGTGGGCAAGCGCCGCCACGCGGTGATGAAATGGAGCTTGCAGGACGGCGCCGGGGCTGCGCTCAAAGTGGCGCCGCCGCCGACCCACCAGGTGGGCGACGGCGACGCCGTGCTGGCGCTGACGCTGGCCGGCTGCGGCATCTGCCAGCTGCCTGGCTTCATGGTGCGCGCGCCGCTGGCGGCCGGCACCCTGGTCAGCGTGCTCGACGACGCCGCCGATGCGGGCATCGCCATTTATGCACTGTGGCCGCAGACGCGCCACTTGCTGCCCAAGCTGCGCTGCGTCATCGATGCACTCGAGGCGCAGGCAGCGCTGGGGGCCTTCAACTGACCCGCAAAAAAACCGCGATTTGTGGCAAGCGGCACGTTCCCGGTGTATTTATATGTGTATGCTTATGGGGTAGCATCCACCTGGAACCAGCATGCGTCTCGCCGCCCGCCTCTCCTTGTCTGCCCTGCTTGTGCTGTTCGGCCACGCCGCGCTCGCGCAAGCGCTGCCGCGAAGCGGCGAGATGCCGCCCGATAGCGCGCGCAGCAGCCCCGCGCAGCCCGACAAGGCGCGCCCGCCCGCCACTGGCAGCACCCCCGAACAACTGGCCATGGCCAACCGGCGCGCGCGCCTGAGCAGTCCGGCGCAGGCCCAGTGCCGCCAGCTCGACAAGGCGCTGGCGTTGGCGCTGGCGCGCGAACGGGACGCCTCGCGCGAGCAACTCAAGCAGGCGCAGGCGTCGCTGTTTGAACTGCGCAAGCAGTTCAGCTTGATTGGCTGCTGAGGTCCGCCGGCGCCCCGCTCACAGCGAGTGAATGAAGGCGCGGATGCCGCCCAGCAGCATTTCCACCGACATCGCCGTCAGGATCAAGCCCATCAGGCGCTCGAACGCCGTCATCACCTGCGGTCCCAGCGCCTTTTGCAAGCGTTCGGCGCCCAGGAACACCACCAGCCAGACGATCGCCACGGCCGCCAGCGCGGCCACGTGGATCATCACTTCGCCCATGGTTTCGCGCGAAAACAGCAGCACCGTCGCCAGCGCCGACGGCCCGGCCAGCGCGGGAATGGCCAGCGGCACGATGAACGGTTCGCCGCCATCGGTCTTGCCCAGCACGCCGTCGGGGTGCGGAAACACCATGCGGATGGCAATGAGCAGCAAGATCACGCTGCCGCCGATGCGCAGCGACACTTCCGACAGTTGCAGGGCAGTGAGCAGGTGCCGCCCGAAAAACATGAACACCAGTAGCACCATGAAGGCGATGGCACACTCGCGCAGCACGATGCGGGGCCGGCGGCTGCGCTCGACGGGCGCGAGCGCGCTGACGAAAATGGGCACGTTGCCGAACGGATCGGTCACCAGCAAGAGCAGGATGAAGGTTTGCAGGAAGGTCTGGGTCATGGGCGGGTGTTGTCGTTGGATGTGAAAAAGGCCAGATCACTCTGGCCTTCGGAAACGCTGCGGCAAAAACTTACGCTTCGCCTTTTTTCATCCATGCCGCCAGCTGGTGCGGGCGCAAGCCATCGTAATCTTCGAAGGGCTGGTGGATCCACGGGTTGTGTGGCAATTCGTCGAGGAAATAATCCGGACGGATCGACGAGGTGCCCTTGACCCAGATGACAGCCGATTTCACTTCGGTGACGCCACTGAAATTTTCTTTCAGGTGACGGGTGACCTTGTCCAGCGTGACGCCGGAGTCGGCCAGGTCGTCGACCAGCAGGATCTTGCCAGCCAGCGGACCCTTGGTCATCGTCATGTACTTGGCGATGTCGAGGTCACCCTGCTTGGTGCCCGCTTCTTCGCGGTAGGAGCTGGTCGACAGGATCGCCAGCGGCACGTCGAAGATGCGCGAGAAGACGTCGCCAGGACGCACGCCGCCCCGGGCCAGGCACAGCACCTGGTCGAATTTCCAGCCCGATTCGTACACCTTGAGCGCCAGGCGCTCGATCAGGCGGTGGTATTCGGCCCAGGAGACCCACAGGTCTTTGTCGGTTGATGGTGGGGTGGTCATGGCAATTCCTCTTGGTCAGGCGGGATTATTCGAATGGGTGGCGCAGCACGATGGTTTCGACGCGGTCGGGACCGGTCGAGACCATGTCGATCGGCACGCCGACCAATTCTTCGATGCGACGGATGTAGGCACGGGCGGCGGGCGGCAACTCGGCCAGCGACTTGGCGCCCACCGTGTTTTCAGTCCAGCCCGGCATTTCTTCGTAGACGGGCACGCAGCGGCCCGCTTCTTCCGCGCCCACGGGGAAGATGTCGACGGCGCGGCCGTCGATGGTGTAGCCGGTGCACAGTTTGAGCGATTCGATGCCGTCGAGCACGTCGAGCTTGGTCAGGCACATGCCGGTGACGCCATTGATCTGCACCGAGCGGCGCAGCAAGGCGGCATCGAACCAGCCGCAGCGGCGGGCGCGGCCCGTCACGGTGCCAAATTCGTGGCCCACGCGCGAGAGGTGCTCGCCCACGCCATCGTCGGTCGACAGTTCGGACGGGAACGGGCCGGAGCCGACGCGGGTGGTATAGGCCTTGGTGATGCCCATGATGTAGTGCAGCATGCCAGGGCCGACGCCGGCGCCGGCCGAGGCATTGCCCGCCACGCAGTTCGACGACGTCACATACGGGTAGGTGCCGTGGTCGACGTCGAGCAGGGAGCCTTGCGCGCCTTCGAACAGCAGGCTGCCGCCCGCCTTGTAGGTGTCGTGCAGCGCGGTGGGCACATCGGCCACCATCGGACGCAGGCGCGGCACCAGGGCCATCGCGTCGTCGTAGGTTTTCTGGAAGTCGATCGGATCGGCCTTGAGGTAGTTGACCAGGACGAAGTTATGGTAGTCCAGGTTTTCCTTGAGCTTTTCGGCGAAGCGTTCCGGGTTGAGCATGTCGGCGATACGGATGGCGCGACGGGCGACCTTGTCTTCGTAGGCCGGGCCGATGCCCTTGCAGGTGGTGCCGATCTTGTTCTCGCCGCGCGCTTTTTCGCGGGCGATGTCGATGGCGACGTGGTACGGCAGGATCGCCGGGCAGGCTTCGGAAATTTTCAGGCGCGAGGCCACTTCCACGCCGATCGCTTGCAGCTTGTCGATTTCGCGCATGATGTCGGGCACCGACACCACCACGCCATTGCCGATGTAGCAGGCGACGCCTTCGCGCATGATGCCCGAAGGGATCAGCTGCAAGGCGGTTTTCTGGCCCTTGATGACCAGGGTGTGACCGGCATTATGGCCGCCCTGGAAGCGCACGACGCCCTTCGCATGGTCGGTCAGCCAATCGACGATCTTGCCCTTGCCCTCATCGCCCCACTGGGTGCCGATGACGACGACGTTCTTTGCCACGTTTTTCTTTGACATCACAATCAACCTAAGTTTTTAAGAATCCAGTTTCCATCCTCAAACACGAGCGCGCGGTCGCACTCGAATTCGTCCTGATCGTCTTCGTGACCCGGCAAGCTCTGGATCACGATTTCTTCGAGCGCACGCAAGGCTGCGATGCGCTCGCGCAATTCCGGGGCATTGCCCCACGGCGCGCGGATGGCGTGCTTGCGCTCCGCCCCCGGCAGCAGCCTGGCCAGTTCGCGCAAGTCCAGCGAGAAGCCGGTGGCGGGACGGGCGCGGCCGAATGCTTCGCCCACGTGGTCGTACCGCCCGCCGCGCGCGACCGCGTTGGGCAGACCCGGCACGTACAGGCCGAACATGGCGCCGCTTTCGTACTGGTAGCCGCGCAGGTCGGCCAGGTCGATCGCCACTTCGGCGCGCCCCAGCGCGGAGGCGGCCAGCGCCGCCAGCTCGGCCAGCGCGCGGCTGATCCCCGGCAACGGCGGCAGCACCGCGCGCGCTTCGGCCAGCACGCTGACGTCGCCATACAGGTTCGGCAAGGCCAGCAGCGCGGCGCGGGTGGCCGGCGCGTAGCCGGCCGTCAGGGCCGCCAGGCCCGGGCTGTCCTTGGCGCGCAGCAGCGCGTACAAGGCCTGCTCGTCGCGCGCGGCGGCAGCGTCTTCTTGCAGGATGGCGCGCAGCACGCCCACGTGCGACAAGTCCAGGCGCACGTCATCGAAGCCGGCCATGGCCAGCGAGGCCAGCGCCAGTTCCTGGATTTCTGCGTCCGCTTCCAGTCCTGCATGGCCGTAGATTTCGGCGCCGATCTGCAGCGGCTCACGGGTCGCGTGCAGGCCCGACGGACGGGTGTGCAGCACGCTGCCGGCATAACACAAGCGGGTGACCGATTCGCGGTTGAGCAGGTGGGCGTCGATGCGCGCCACCTGCGTCGTCATGTCGGCGCGCAGGCCCAGCATGCGGCCGGAAATCTGGTCGACCAGCTTGAAGGTGCGCAGGTCGGTGTCGGCGCCGGCGCCGTTGAGGAGCGAATCGACGTATTCGAGCATGGGCGGCATGACAAGCTCATAGCCGTACAGGCGGAAGTTGTCGAGCATGCGGCGACGCAGGTCTTCGATCTTGCGCGCCTCGGACGGCAAGACGTCGGCGATATTTTCAGGCAAAAGCCAATTCGTCG
Organism: Massilia sp. DWR3-1-1; assembly: GCF_049898325.1. NCBI lineage: Bacteria > Pseudomonadati > Pseudomonadota > Betaproteobacteria > Burkholderiales > Oxalobacteraceae > Massilia > Massilia sp. DWR3-1-1. The sequence continues at coordinate 20,111 of NZ_JAFCXL010000021.1, forward strand.
GCATGGGGTGTAGTGGAGTGGTCAATGTTAACAGTCGGGCAGGCGGCCGGAACCGCAAAAAGAATGCGCCGAACCATCAATTTTACCTGAATTGGGAGATGCGGGCCAATATTAGGCGGCCCGGGCGGTGAGGAACTGGCCGCGCACGCGGGGACGCCAGTGCTTCGGCGTGCAAAGGGACGGGCAGCAAGTGCCCATCCCTTTGTCAGTTACTTCTTCGACGGCGCGGCGGCGGCGGCGCCAGCGCCTGGCGAGCGGAAATACTTGAAAAATTCCGAGTTCGAATCGAGCACCATCACGTCACCATGGCTCTTGAAGGTTGCGCGATAAGCTTCGAGCGAGCGGTAGAACTTGTAGAACTCCGGGTTCTTGCCAAACGACTGGGCGTAGATTTCCGATGCCTTGGCATCGCCCTCGCCCTTGATTTTTTCGGCGTCGCGGTAGGCTTCGGCGAGAATCACGGTGCGCTGGCGGTCGGCGTCGGCGCGGATTTTTTCCGATTCGGCCGAACCGGTCGAACGCAGTTCGTTGGCCACGCGGGTGCGCTCGGCCTTCATGCGGTCGTACACGGAGGCGTTGATCTGCTCGACGTAATCGACGCGTTTCAAACGCACGTCGACGATTTCGATGCCGATCTGCCTCGCCTCGAGCACGACCTTGGTGCGGATGCCCTCCATGACCTTGCCACGCTCGCCGGAAATGACCTCGCGCACGGTGCGCTTGGTGATTTCATCGTTAAGCGCCGCCTTGACGATCTGCGACATGCGATCGCGCGCGCGCGCCTCGTCGCCATTGAAACTGACGTAGTACAGGCGGGGATCGATGATGCGCCATTTGACGAAGGCATCGACCAGGATGTTTTTCTTTTCGGCCGTGATGAAACGGTCGGCGTCGGGCGTATCGAGCGTCTGGATACGCTTGTCGAACATCACCACGTTTTGCAACGGCGCCGGCAGTTTGAAGTGCAGGCCCGGTTCGGTGATGGTGTCGCGCACTTCGCCGAGGGCGAAGACGATGGCGAACTTGGTCTGGTCGACCACGAACACGCACGACCACAACAACATCAGGGCGACGAAAGCGCCGACAAATAAAGTAACTACGCGGTTCATCAGCGGCTCTCCCGTTCACGGCCGGTGGCGCGGCTGTCGCGCTGGCGCGCGGTTTCTGTGGTCATGATCTCTTGTGGCGCAGGGGTAGCGGCGGGAGCGGCCTGCACCGGTCCGGATTTGGCGCCGATGGCGGCATCGTTGGCAGCCGTTTGCGCAATGAGTTTATCGAGCGGCAGGTACAGCATGCTGTTGCCGGCCTTGGCATCGACCATCACCTTGCTGGCGCTGCTGAAGATCTGCTGCATGGTTTCCAGGTACATCCGGTCGCGCGTGACGCCCGGCGCTTTCTGGTATTCGGCGACGACCTGCGAGAAGCGCGAGGCGTTACCGGTGGCCGACTCGACCACTTGCGAACGGTAGGCTTCGGCATCCTGGGTCAGGCGAATGGCGGCGCCACGCGAACGGGGAATGATGTCGTTGGCATAGGCTTCGCCTTCGCTCTTGGCGCGGGCGCGGTCCTGGCCCGCCTTGACGGCATCGTCGAAGGCGCTCTGGACCTGCTCGGGCGGCTGCACCGACTGCATGGTGACGTTGGTGATCTGCACGCCCAGTGCATAGCGGTCAGCGATCTGCTGCATGAGTTTGTTGGCGTCGAGCGCCACCTGCTCGCGGCCTTCGTACAGGACGAAGTCCATCTTGCTCTTGCCGACCACTTCGCGGATCGCCGTTTCGGCGATCTGGCGCAAGGTGTCGTCGTTCGAATCGCGGTTGTTGTAGATCCAGGCGACGGGATCTTTCAGGGTGTACTGGACGGCGAACTGGATGTCGATGATGTTCTCATCGTCCGTCAGCATCAGCGATTCCTTGGTATTTTTCGAGCGCACCGAGCCCCGATAGCCGACCTCGGCCGTACGGACGCGCGAGACGTCGACGGTGGTGTGGGCCTGGAACGGCGCCGGCCAGCGCCAGTTGAAACCGGCCCCGGTCTTGTGGCTCAGTTTGCCGAAGGTGGTGACGATGCCGACCTGCCCTTCCTGCACGATGAAAGCGCCGCTGGCGAGCCAGATGAACAGCGCGATGACGCCGAACACGCCGGCGGTGACGCTGGCGCCTTTCATGTCGGGGCGAAATCCATTGCCGTTATTGTCGCCGCCGCCATTATTGCCGTTCTTGCCGAACAGGCGGTTGAGGCGGGCATTGAAGTCGCGCCACATCTGGTCAAGATCGGGCGGACCTTCGCCGCCCGGCCGCCGGCCTTCTTGTTTTTTATTGTCGCCTTCGGGCTTGTGGCCCCAACGCGGGTCGTTGAGCGACAACTTGACGCCGAAGCGCCTGAGGAGAGAAACGAGCATGCTATCGTGATCCGGCGTTGGTGGAGGATGGAGTAACTGCGTTGTCGCGGTCAGGGTATTGGTCGGCGTCGGCATCGGCATCGGCGGTGAGCTCGGCATCGTCTTCTTCGCCATCCCACTCTGCGGCGGCCTCGTCGGCGCCGTCATGCTTGACGGCCTCAGGACGATAGATCGGTGCGGCCTTGGCCGCTTCGACGATCGCTTCGCGCAGCAGGTCGAGACCGTCGCCCTTGGCGGCGCTGACAAAAACGCGGCTGATTTTATCATATTCATCACGCTCAATTGCCGGCTCGAAACCTGCCACGTCGATCTTGTTCCATACCAAAATTTGCGGAATATGATCGGCGCCGATTTCACGCAGCACCACGTTGACCTGTTCGATCTGCTCCATGCGCACGGGGCTGGCGCCATCGACGACGTGCAGCAGCAGGTCGGCGTGGATGGTTTCTTCCAGCGTGGCGCGAAACGCCGCCACCAGTTGGTGCGGCAATTCGCGGACAAAACCGACCGTGTCGGAGATGACGATGCTGCCCACTTCTTCGCCCAGGTAGAGGCGGCGCGAAGTGGTGTCCAGCGTTGCGAACAATTGGTTGGCGACGTAGACGCCCGCCTTGGTCAGGGCGTTGAACAGGGTCGACTTGCCCGCATTGGTGTAGCCCACCAGCGAGACGGAGAAGGTCTGGTTGCGACCGCGCGAACGGCGCTGGGTTTCGTGCTGCTTGCGCAATTTGACAAGGCGCGCGCGCAAGGCCTTGACCCGCTCGCCGATCAGGCGGCGGTCCGTTTCGAGCTGGGTTTCGCCGGGACCGCGCAGGCCGATACCGCCCTTTTGCCGTTCCAGGTGAGTCCAGCCGCGAATCAGGCGGGTGGCCAGGTGCTGCAACTGGGCCAGTTCGACCTGCAGTTTGCCCTCGTGGCTCTGGGCGCGCTGGGCGAAAATGTCGAGGATCAGGCTGGTGCGGTCGAGCACCCGCACGTTCAGGCGTTTTTCCAGGTTGCGCTGCTGGGCCGGCGACAGGGCGTGATTGAAGATGACGATCTCAATCTGCTCGGCCAGGCATGCCTGGGCGATTTCGTCGGCCTTGCCGGAGCCGACAAAGTAGGCGGCATCGGGGCTCGAACGCTTGGCGGTGATGGTGGTGATCGGCTCGGCGCCGGCCGAACGGGCCAGCAGGGACAGTTCGTCCACGCTGGCGTCGAAGTCGCCAGCGCCGAAGTCGATCCCGACTAAGGCCGCGCGCATGGGCTCGCTTTCGCGGCGGGGGCCGAGGCCAGCATCGCTGCCGCCGCCTTATTCAGCGTCGGACTCAAGGTTGAGGTTGACGGCGCGGGCCGGGACCACGGTGGAGATTGCGTGCTTGTACACCATCTGGGTGACGGTGTTACGCAGCAGCACGACATACTGGTCGAACGATTCGATATGACCTTGCAGCTTGATACCGTTGACCAGGTAGATCGAAACCGGTACATGCTCCTTGCGCAAGGCATTCAGAAATGGGTCTTGTAACAGTTGCCCTTTGTTGCTCATAACAGCTCCGTGTGTTGTTGTAGTTTGGTCGGCTTGCAGCTGGTGCCACAAAGTGTGGCCTTTTCCCGCTGCCTGCATAAAAGTTGGAGACGACTCGGGCAATTTCAAGTACCAAGGTCATCTTTCCTGACATTCCAGGAATAGCGATAATCTACTGTAACCTGTTTTGCCGCCCGATGTCGGCCACGCGCCCGGATTTTTTACTTGCGGGCGAATGGATTCTTGCCCATGCGCAATTCAATCCGCAGCGGGGTGCCCACCAGGTTGAAGGTGTCGCGGAAATGCTTTTCCAGGTAGCGTTTATACGGTTCGCCGATGGCATCGAGGGCGTTGCCGTGGATGACGATAATCGGCGGATTCTGGCCACCCTGGTGGGCATAGCGCATCTTCGGCCGGATCGACCCCTTGCGGCGCGGTTCCTGCTTCTCGACCGCTTCGATCAGCGCGCGCGTCAGGCGCGGCGTCGACAGGTCGGCGGTGGCGGCGGCGTAGGCGGCATCGACCGACTTCATCATGGGACCGATGTTGGTCGCTTTCAGGGCCGAAATGAAATGGGTCTTGGCGAAGGACAGGAAATCGAGCTTGCGGTCGAGATCGATCTTGATTTCGTCGCGCACGTCCGAGGTCAGGCCGTCCCACTTGTTGACGGCCACCACCAGCGCCCTGCCCGACTCGAGGATGAAGCCGGCAATGTGGGCATCCTGCTCGGAGATGTCCTGTTGGGCATCGAGCAGCAGTATGACGACGTTCGCTTCGGAGATCGATTGCAGCGTTTTGACGACCGAAAATTTCTCGATCGCCTCGAACACCTTGCCGCGGCGGCGGATGCCGGCGGTGTCGATCAGCGTGTAGTTCTTGCCGTCGCGTTCGAACGGCACTTCGATCGAGTCGCGCGTGGTGCCCGGCATGTCGAAGGCGATCACGCGCTCTTCACCGATGAGGGTGTTGACCAGGGTCGACTTGCCCACGTTGGGGCGGCCGACGATGGCGATCTTGATGCCGCGCGTGGCCGGCTCGAGTTCTTCGGCGTCAGGCGGTCGCGAGGCGAACGCTTCGTTGAGCGCCTCTTCGACCAGGTCCGACACGCCGTCGCCGTGGGCGGCGGAGATGACGTAGGCGTCGCCCATGCCAAGCTCGTAGAATTCGGCGACCACGGAGGTGTACTTCATGCCCTCGGCTTTGTTCACCACGAGCATCACCTTGCGACCTGATTTGCGCAGGAAGTCGGTGATGGTCTTGTCATGCGGCGTGAGGCCCTGGCGGCCGTCGACGATGAATACCACCACGTCCGCTTCGGCCACCGCCTGCTTGGTCTGCAGGGCCATCTGGTGCATGATCCCTTCCTTGGCCACGGGCTCGAAACCGCCCGTGTCGATGACCAGGAATGGGCGCTCGCCGACACGTCCTTCGCCATAATGGCGATCGCGGGTCAGGCCAGGCAGGTCCGCCACCAGCGCGTCACGCGAGCGGGTCAGGCGGTTGAAAAGGGTCGATTTCCCGACGTTGGGTCGACCAACAAGTGCAATTACCGGCTTCATTATTATTCGACCGCGATAGCGGTCACAGTTCCATTTTGTGTTTGAAAAATCAGGTTCGAGCCGACTACCACCGGGGTGGCAATGACGGCACTGCCGTCGGTGGCGGCGCGCGCCAGGAAGGTGCCATCTTCACGCGAGATGAAGTGGATGAAACCCTGGTAGTCGCCGACGGCGATGGTACGGCCGTAGGAGACCGGGGTCGACAGGTTGCGATAGCCCAGTTTGTCGTTTTTCCAGGCGCTCACGCCGCCGTCGCGGGCAAACGCGCTGACGGCGCCCTTGTCATCGACGGCAAACACGAAGCGCTGGTCGACGGCGACGCCGACGTTCGACGACATTTCCTTGGTCCAGCGGGCGCTGCCCGTGGCCAGGTCGAAACAGCCGACCCGGCCCTGGTAGGACACGGCGCACACGTCGTTGTCAACCACCACCGGCAAGCCGCCGATGTCGGTGACACGCTCGAGTTCGGTGGCGCCGCGCGCCTCGCCCACCGCCACTTCCCAGCGCGGCGAACCGTTGGCCAGGATGATGGCGACGAGCTTGCCGCCCGGCTGGGCGACGATGACGTCCTTGCCAGCGACCACCATGCCGGGGGCATTGCGGATGGTCAGCGGCGGCGAGGGCCGCTGCACGGTCCATTTCTTTTCGCCCGTCTTGGCGTCCAGGCCGACGATGCGGTTGTCGAACGAGCGCACCACCACGATGCCCTCGCCCACCACCGGCGCCGACAGCACTTCGCTGGACGCCTGGGCGGTCCAGATGACCTTGCCGTTCATGTCAAAGGCATGCACGGCGCCCTTGACGCCGCCCACGACGATCAGATTGCCGTCGGTGCCAACGCCGGCCGACAGGGCGGTGGGCGCCTTGACGCGCCACAGGGCCTTGCCGGTGACGCCGTCGATGCGGGCGATGGCGCCCTCGCCGCCGGCGACGATCACGCTGGTGCCGGCGACAGCGGGGCTGAACAGGTAATTATTCGCCTTGCCGATGTCGAGCTTCCAGGCGGTGCGCACGGCCATCGTGCCCTTGAGCTCGACGAGTGGCGCCGGCAAGGCGGTTTTCGATTTGGTGGCGAAGGGATTGAGCGAGCTCAACGTCGAACAACCGGCCATCAGGGCCAGTACACTCACACCAATCAGCTTCTGGGTAGTACGCATCATTGTCAGGAACCTTGTTCTTGTTGTCTTGCGATGGTTGGCGGACGGCGTGCCGTCCGCCCGCATTAGGCAGCGGCCGGCGCTGCCGCGTCAGCCGGTTTGGCGGGCACCGTGCCGCCGATCGATTCGAGCTTGACTTCCACCAGGCGGCGGCCGGGATCGGCCTTGGTCATGGCGGCCAGCGCGGCGACATAGGCTTTGCGGGCCTCGTCGAGCTTGTTCTGTGCGACCAGGATATCGCCCTTGCGGTCGGCCACGGCAGGGGCAAATTGTGGCAGGAAATCGCCTGCCAGCAGTTTCAGGCCTTCCTCGTAGGCTTTTTCGTCGAGCAAGATGCCGGCGATGCGCAGGCGGGCGATCGACTTGACTTCGTCGTTGCCGTGCTCGGCGGCCCATTGCAGCTGCGCCTTGGCCGTTTTGAGGTCATTGGCGGCGAACGCCGACTTGGCCGCCACCAGCGCGGCCATCGGCGCGTAGGCGGTCGAGCCGTACTTCGCTTCGATGTCCGCCGCCGTCTTCAAGACCTTGGCGTTGTCGGCCGCCAGCAGCGACTTCTGCAACTGGTCGAACAGCACCGAGGCCTCGGCCGCCTGGTTGCGCTGGGTGTAGCGCCAGTAGTTGTAGCCGGCGTAGGCGCCCAGCAAGATGATCAGGACCCAGGTCAGCAGGTTGCCGTACTGGTTCCAGAATGCTTTCAGGGAGTCGAGTTGTTCTTGTTCTTCGTGATCGTATGCCATGGTCTTGTCGTGGGAGGTGAAGAAAATAGGGAAAAATTAATGGTGGTAATGGACGTGCTCGTGATCGTGGTCATGTCCGCCGATGACCTGGTCGACCAGGTACTCGACGACGTCATCGAAGGCCACGCTGCTCTGCTGGCTCTCGCCCGCCTCGGCCCCGTCCCGTTGCATCGATTTGACGGTGGCCGTGTGATTGGCCACTTCGTCCTCGCCCAGGATGACGGCGAACGAGGCGCCGCTGCCATCGGCTTTTTTCATCTGCGTTTTAAAGCTGCCGGCGCCGCTGGCGGTGGCGCAGTGGAGGATGACGTCGAGGCCGGCGTCGCGGATGCGCTCGGCCAGCACGAAGGCCTGCATGCGCGCCGCCTCGCCCTGGTGCACCAGGTAGACGTCGCACAGCGAAGGCTCGTTCGGCTCGCCCACTGCCTTCATCAGCTCGATCAGGCGTTCCATGCCCATGGCGAAGCCGACGGCCGGGGTTGGCTTGCCGCCGAACATTTCGATGAGGGGATCGTAACGGCCGCCCGCGCACACGGTGCCCTGCGCGCCCAGCGCGTCGGTGACCCATTCGAACACGGTGCGGTTGTAGTAATCGATGCCGCGCACCAGGCGCGTGTTGACGGTGTACGGAATATTGTTGTGGTCGAGGATCTTCTTCAAGCCTTCGAAGTGGGCCAGCGACTCGCCTTCGATGTAGTCGAGCAGCTTGGGCGCGGCATTGACCAGCTCCTGCATGGCGGGATTCTTGGTGTCGAGAATGCGCAAGGGATTGCTGTGCAGGCGGCGCCTGGCTTCCGCGTCGAGGGTGTCGAGGTGCGCTTCGAAATAGGTAATGAGGTCGGCGCGGTGGCGCAGGCGCTCGGTGGCGTCGCCGATCGAATTGAGTTCCAGGCGAATGCCTTCCAGGCCCAGGTCATCCCACAGGCGGCGGCACAGCATGATCAGCTCGGCGTCGATGTCCGGTCCCGTGAAACCCACCGCTTCGGCGCCGAACTGGAAGAACTGGCGATAGCGTCCCCGCTGCGGCCGCTCGTGGCGGAACATCGGGCCCTTGTACCACAGGCGCTTGGGACCGTCGTAGACCAGGTTGTGTTCGAGCACGGCGCGCACGGTGCCGGCCGTGCCTTCGGGGCGCAGCGTGAGCAGGTCGCCGTTCATCGAATCGGTGAATGAATACATTTCTTTTTCGACGATGTCGGTGACGGCGCCGATGGCGCGCGCGAACAGGCCCGTCTCTTCCAGGATCGGGGTGACGATCTTCTGGTAGCCGTAGCTTTTCAGGACCGATTCCGTGGTGTTTTCCAGCAGCTCCCACAGGGGCGCGTCGGCCGGCAGGATGTCGTTCATGCCTTTGACGGAGACGATCTTTTCAGGTTTTTTGTTATCTGACATTATTATTTACCGTAATTCGTTTTCACATATTCCAGCACGATCTGCTGGAATTCCTGCACGATGTTCTCGCCGCGCAGGGTCACTTTTTTCTGGCCATCGACGAACACGGGCGCGGCCGGCGATTCGCCCGTGCCGGGCAGGCTGATGCCGATGTTGGCGTGCTTCGATTCGCCGGGACCATTGACGATGCAGCCCATCACGGCGACATTCATCGCCTCCACGCCCGGATACGATTTTTTCCATTCCGGCATCTGCTCGCGCAGGAAGGTCTGGATGTTGTCGGCGAGCTCCTGGAAGGTCGTCGAGGTGGTGCGCCCGCAACCGGGACAGGCGATCACCATGGGCGCGAATTTGCGCAGCCCCATCGTTTGCAAAATTTCCTGGCCGACGATGACCTCTTTGGTGCGGTCGCCGCCCGGCTCGGGCGTGAGCGAAATGCGGATGGTGTCGCCGATGCCTTCCTGCAGCAGCACCGACAGCGCGGCCGTCGAGGCGACGATGCCCTTGCTGCCCATGCCCGCTTCGGTCAGGCCCAGGTGCAGCGGGTAATCGCAGCGGCGCGCCAGCTCGCGGTAGACGGCGATCAGGTCCTGCACGCCCGACACTTTACAGGACAGGATGATCTTGTCGCGCGCCAGGCCGATTTCTTCGGCGCGCACGGCGTTGTCGATGGCCGAGGTGATCAGCGCTTCGTACATCACCGCCTGCGCCGTCCACGGCAGCGCGCGGCGCGCGTTCTCGTCCATGATGCGCGCCAGCAGCGCCTGGTCGAGCGAGCCCCAGTTCACGCCGATGCGCACCGGCTTGTCGTACTGGGCCGCCACTTCAATCATCTGGGCAAACTGGCTGTCGCGCTTGGCGCCCTGGCCTACGTTGCCCGGGTTGATGCGGTATTTCGACAGCGCCCGCGCGCACTCGGGAAAGTCGCGCAACAGGGTGTGGCCGTTGTAATGGAAGTCGCCCACCAGCGGCACGTCGATCTCCATGCGGTCGAGCTGCTCGCGGATGGCCGGCACGGCCGCCGCCGCTTCCGGGCGGTCCACCGTCAGGCGCACCAGTTCCGACCCGGCACGCGCCAGTTCCTTGATCTGGATCGCCGTGCCGATGGCGTCGGCGGTGTCCGTGTTGGTCATCGACTGCACCACCACGGGGGCGTCGCCGCCCACCCACACCTGGCGGGCGCCGTGCGACACCAGCACCTTGCGGCTGAGGCGGCGGGCCATCGGGCCGGAGGGAATCGCCATATTGGAAGAAACCATAATATTCTGACTTTATTGCGCGCTTGGCTGCGCGGATGATGACTGGTTCAATGGGAGTGCCGGCGGCGGCCGCAGGGGCCGCCGCGCGCGGCTTATTTCAGTTCGACGCGGGCGGCGCTACCCTTGTTGGCCGGCAGTTCGACGGTGGCGCCTCGCAGGGTGGCGCTGACGCCAGCGGGCTTGCCCACCACCATCGTCACCGGCTCGCTGATGTCGAACGTTTCCGTGCTGCCCGCCTTGACCAGGCGCGAAATCAGGGGCGCCCCCTTGGCGCGCTTGATCTGCAGCCAGGAGTCTTCGCGCACTGTCACCACGAGCGCATTGGCGCCGGCGACAACGGGCGCGGCGGCGGCAGCCGGTGTGGCGGCGACGACCGGCGCCACGCCGGCCGAAGGCGAATCGGGAGCGACGGCGCTCGGCGGCGGCACCGAGATCAGCGGCACCGACGGATTTTGCAGGCTGGCCGGCAGGCTCGCCGTGCTGCCCTGCGGGACCGTGACCACCAGCGGCGTGCTGGCAACGGACGCCGCGCCGATCGGCGCGGCCACCATGTTGCTGGCAGTGGCGCTGTCGGCGCGGCCCGTCAATTTTGCCAGCAGGCCGAAATGCCAGGCCGCGGCGGCGGCGCCGACCAGCACCAGCACGGCCAGGATCGGCACGATGGGCAGCGCGGCGCGCCGGCCGTGGCTGGGAAAGCGCACTTCCGAGAACGAGGCCGGCTTGTTGTGGCGCAAGTGGGTGTGGGTGGCGTCGCTGGGGCCGGGGGTGTCGAGCGAAATCCTGGCCACCAGCGGGATCGGGTCGAGCCGGACGATCTTGGCGTAGGCGCGCACGAAACCACGCACCACGGCCGGTCCCGGCAGCGCGGCGCTGTCGCCCGCTTCGATGGCGACCACCTGGCGCACGGCCAGCTTGAGCTGGTCGGCCACCTGCTCGACGGTCCAACCCATCGCCTGGCGCTGGGCGGCGAGAATCTGGCCCGGCGCGGCGCTGCTGTCGGCGACGCTGGCGCCGGTGCTCGTGCCTGCTTGTTCTGCCCGTTCTGAACTCATGCTGTTTCCTGTCTCATTCATCAAATGCACCGCGCTGCAACGCTGCAAACTCGGTCGAGCCGGGATGGTGGCGGCGCAGCAAAGTTGCCATGCTCGCCTCCGATTCCTTGTCGCCCAGGCGGCGGTCGATCCGCACGGCCAGCCACAGGATATCGGCGCCCAGGTCGTCGAGCTTGGCAGTGGTCTTGACGCGGTTGATAAAAAACCCGGCGCGCTGGTAGTCGCGCCGCTCGAAATAAACCCGCGCCAGATAGGCGTTGGTGGCAGGATGATCGGGCTCCAGACGCAAGGCGTCAAGCAGATAGCGTTCAGCGGCGGCGTATTGCTTGAGGCGGATGCTGCAGGCGCCCGCATTTTGCATGGCCTTGAACGGCGACTGGTAGGCCGGATTGCGGATCGCCGCGTCATAGTAGCCGATCGCCTCGACGCCGCGGCCGTTCTGGCACAGGAAGCCGCCGTAGTTATTGCTCAGCTCCGGATTGTTGGGCGACAGGCGCAGGGCCCGCTGATAACTTTCATCGGCCAGTTTCAGCTCGCCCAGCTGGCCGTAGATCAGGGCGCGCACGCCGTAGGCATCGGCGAAGGCGGGATTGATGACGATGGCCTGCTTGACTTCGTCGAGCGCCACTTCGAGCTTGCCGTCCTGAAAATAGCCGACCGCCAGTTGCAGGCGGATCGAGGCGCGTTTTTCCACGCTGGTCTGGTCGGACGCGGTCTTGATGTCGGCCGAGTCGTTGCCGCCATTGGCCGCGCGCGTGCCGCCGCCGGCGCAAGCGCCCAGCAGCAGGGCCAGCCATGCCAGCCCGATCACGCGCGCGAGGGGGCCCATCAGGAAGCGATCTCCACGATGCGGCCGAAGTTGGCGCCGTACTTGTTTTTGTACTCGTCCATTTTTTCCATGCGCTCCTGCACCCGGGTGCGGTCCTGCACTTCGCCGGCCAGCTGGCCGCAGGCGGCATCGATGTCGTCGCCGCGCGTCTTGCGGATGGTGGTGACGAGGCCGCCATCGAGCAGGATCTGGGCGAAGGCCTTGATGCGCGGATTTTTCGAGCGCAACAGGCCCGATTCCGGGAAGGGGTTGAAGGGGATCAGGTTGAACTTGCACGACACCCCGACCACCGGGTCGTTCACCAGCGCCAGCAGTTCGCGCGCGTTCTCGTCGCTGTCGTTGACGCCGTCGAGCATGCAGTACTCGAACGTGATGAAGTCGCGCGGGGCGTACGCCAGGTAGCGCTTGCAGGCGGCCATCAGTTCGCGCAGCGGGTATTTCTTGTTCAGCGGCACCAGGCCGTCGCGCAGCGCGTCGTTCGAGGCGTGCAGCGACACCGCCAGCGCCACCGGCACTTCTTGCGCCAGCTTGTCGATCATGGGCACCACGCCCGAGGTGGACAGGGTCACGCGGCGGCGCGACAAGCCGTAGGCGTTGTCGTCGAGCATGAGTTTCAAGGCGGTGGTGGTCGGCTCGAAGTTCAGCAGCGGCTCGCCCATGCCCATCATGACGACGTTGGTGATCTGGCGTTCGCCTTTCGGGCCCGGCTCGATGCCCTTGGTACGGCGCAGCTCGAATTCGGCCATCCACAGCTGGCCAATGATTTCGGCCACGCTCAGGTTGCGGTTAAAACCCTGCTTGCCCGTCGAGCAGAAGCGGCAATTGACGGCGCAACCGGCCTGGGTGGAGATGCACAGGGTGCCGCGGTTTTCTTCCGGGATGAACACGGTTTCGACGGCGTTGCCGTTGCCGACGTCGACCAGCCACTTGCGCGTGCCGTCCGTCGAGGTGTTGTCGCTGATGATGGCGGGCGCGCGGATTTCCGCGCGCGTGCGCAGCTTGTCGCGCAGCGACTTGGCCAGGTCGGTCATGCTGTCGAAATCGCTGGCGCCGAACTGGTGTATCCAGCGCTGCAACTGCTTGGCGCGAAACGGCTTCTCCCCCAACTCGGCGCAGTAAGCGACTAGTTGCGCAGGATCAAAATCCAGCAAGTTGGTGAGTGTGGTCATATTCTGTATTCCAAAAAGCCGCTCCCGCGCGCATGAGCGGCGGCGAACGGCGGGTGTGACGGTGTAACGATTACTTTACTTCTGGGAAGAAGTAAGCGATTTCAACTTTTGCAGCGTCGACAGCGTCCGAACCATGGACGGCGTTGGCATCGATCGAATCGGCGAAGTCGGCGCGGATGGTGCCCGGCTCAGCTTTTTTCGGATCGGTAGCGCCCATCAGGTCGCGGTGGGCCAGGACGGCGTTTTCGCCTTCCAGGGCCTGGATCATGACAGGGCCGGACACCATGAAGTCGACCAGGTCCTTGAAGAAGCCGCGCTCTTTGTGGGCAGCGTAGAAGCCTTCAGCCTGTTCGCGCGACAGTTGGGTCATGCGAGCTGCGACGATCTTCAGGCCAGCATTTTCAAAGCGGCTGTAGATTTGGCCGATGACGTTTTTCGCCACTGCGTCTGGTTTGATGATCGACAGGGTGCGTTCGATTGCCATTTGTAAAAACTCCAATAAAAAGAAAGGTTTAAATCGAGAAATAAAGTACTCAATCAACCTTTGATTTTACCATAGATGCCCCAGTTGACCTAGATCGCGCCGGCTGGCCCTGGCAGGCTGGCCCGCCGGCGCGGGAAATCCCGTCAAACCACGAATTCTCCACGTCGTGCTATGCTTTACGTATAGGCTCATTTACCAACTGGAGGCACCATGATACCCACTATGCAAAGCTTTGATGTCGCGTCCAGCGGCCAGGCAGTGCGCCATCGCGTGCTGCGCAACACTTACTGGCTGCTGGCCCTGTCGATGATTCCGACCGTGCTGGGCGCGGTCGTCGGCGTGCAGCTGCACCTGGCAATGCCAGGCGGCATGATGGGCATGCTGGCTTTCCTGGCGATCGCCTTTGGCTTTATCTGGGGCATCGAAAAAACCAAGGACAGCGCCGTCGGCGTGTTCGTGCTGCTGGGTTTTACCTTCTTCATGGGTTTGATGCTCACGCCCATCCTGACCCGCACCCTGGGTTTCAGCAACGGCGGTACCCTGATCATGACGGCCTTCGGCGGCACCGCCTGCATCTTCGCCGTCATGGCAAGCTGGGCCACAGTGTCGAAGCGCGATTTCTCCATGATGGGCAAATGGCTGTTCGCCGGCGTCATCATGCTGATCCTGGCTTCGGTCGCCAACATCTTCCTGGGCCTGTCGGCGCTGGCGATGACGATCTCGGTACTGGCCATCGGCATCTTCTCGGCCTTCATCCTGTATGACGTCCAGCGCATCATCAACGGCGGCGAGACCAACTACATCAGCGCCACCCTGTCGATTTATCTCGATGTGTACAACATCTTCACCAGCCTGCTTTCCTTGCTGGGCATCGGTGGCGGCAGCCGCGATTGATCACGGCAATGCGCTTGCTAAAAAGCCGACCGCGAGGTCGGCTTTTTTTATGCCCTTGTCCCGTCCGGGTATCGCGTCCCCGCCATCAGGCCGGGGCCGCCAGCTCGAACACCGCCATCGACTCCACGTGCGAGGTATGGGGGAACATATTGACCACCCCCGCCTTCTTGAGCACGTAACCGGCCTGGTGCGTCAGAATGCCCGCGTCGCGCGCCAGCGTGGACGGACTGCACGAGACGTAGACGATTTTTTCCGGCAGCAGGTCCGGCCGCGCCAGCTTGAGCCCTGCCAGCGCTTCGGCCAGCGCCATCGCGCCGTCGCGGGGCGGATCGATCAGCATGCGATCGAATTTGCCCAGCGCAATCAAATCCTCGGTGCTGACGTCGAACAGGTTGCGCGTCTCGAAATGGGTCTTGCCGTCCAGGCCGTTGGCCCTGGCATTCTCCAGCGCCCGCTCGGTCAGCGCCGTGCTGCCCTCGATGCCGACAACCTCGCGCGCCAGCGTAGCCAGCGGCAAGGTGAAATTGCCCAGGCCGCAGAACAGGTCGGCCACCCGGTGCTGGGGCCGGACGTCGAGCAGGCGCAGCGCCGTGCCCACCAGCACGCGGTTGATCTGGTGATTGACCTGGGTAAAGTCAGTGGGCTTGAACGGCATGTTGACGCCGAATTCGGGCAAGGTGTAGTACAGCGGCTTGTCCAGCGGATAGAACGGCGCGGCCGTCTCCGGTCCCTTCGTTTGTAGCCAGAACTGGATCTCCCACTGGTCGGCAAACGCTTCGAGCAGGACCTTGTCGGCACGACTGAGCGGCGCCATGACGCGCAGCACCAGCACCGTCAGGCCCTCGCCGATCGCCACTTCGATCTGCGGCACCTGGTCGTAAATCGACAGTGCGCCGATCAGCGCGCGCAGGGGCAGCAGCATGGCGGCGACGTGCTTGGGCAGGATCAGGCAGGTGCTGATGTCGGCCACGAAGGCCGAGCGTTTCTCGTGAAAGCCCACCAGCACGGTGTCCTTCTTGGCCACGTGGCGCACCGACAGGCGCGCCCGGAAGCGGTAGCCCCAGGTGGGGCCATGCATGGGGCGCATGATGTTGTCGGATTTGACCTTGCTGATGTGCCAAAGATTGTCTTCAAGCACACGCTGCTTCATCGCCACCTGGGCCGTCGGCTCCAGGTGCTGCATCGAGCAGCCGCCGCAGTAGTCAAAATGGGGGCACGGTGGCGTCACCCGCATCGACGACGGCTTGTGCAGCGCCGTCATGCGCGCCGCCTCCCAGTTCTTTTTCTTCTTGAAGCTCAAAAAACTGACCCGTTCGCCGGGCAAGGCGCCTTCAACAAAAATCACCTTGCCGGACGAGCCGTCCTCATTGATCAGGTGGCCGACGCCGCGGGCGTCCATGTCGAGGGAAGTGATGTCGATCTGGGTATCTGGCATAGAAGAGCGCGGCAGGGGTTGATGCCGGCCAAGGGACGTTGATGGGTTCAGGAAAACTGCGGACGCGGGCCATGCAGCCCGCGCGCATCATAGCAAGGAATCGCGGACGACGCCACGGGCTGCCATGGCCCGCTTAAGCTTGATAAGAGCTTCCTGCTGGATCTGGCGCACGCGCTCGCGGGTGACGCCCATCTCCTCGGCCAGCGTTTCGAGGGTGGCGGGATCGTCGTTGTCCAGGCCGAAGCGGCGCATGACGACGATGCGCTGCTTGTCGGGCAACTTGGTGAGCCAGTCACGCACCAGCACCGTCATTTCATGGTGTTCGGCGCGCGCGTCGGGAGCGTCGTCGCTGTCGCCGGGCAGCATGTCCATCAGGCTGGACTGGGGATCGTTGTCGAGCGGGGCGTCGAGCGAGGTGGCGTGTTCGGACAGGGCCAGGATGTCCTGCACTTCTTCGACAGGCCGGCCGACCAGGTGGGCGATGTCCTCGACGGTGGCATCCTTGCCGTCGTGGTGCTGGGCTTCGAGGTGATATTTGGCGCGCAGCACCTGGTTCAGTTCGCGCACCATGTGCACCGGCAGGCGCACCGTGCGGGCCTGGTTCATGATGGCCCGTTCGATGCTTTGGCGGATCCACCAGGTGGCGTAGGTGGAAAAACGAAAGCCCCGTTCCGGTTCGAACTTGTCGATGGCGCGCATCAGGCCGATGTTGCCCTCCTCGATCATGTCGAGCAGGACCACGCCGCGGTTGATGTAGTGCTTGGCGATCGACACCACCAGCCGCAGATTGTGCTCGATCATCATCTGGCGGGCGCTGAAATCGCCCCCCTTGGCCAGGGTGGCGACCCGCACTTCGTCCTGCGCCGACAGCAGTGGCCGGGTGCCGATCTGGTTCAGGTAATGCTGGGTGGTGTCGGTGGACAGTTCGGCTTGCAGGACTTTTTTCAGCTCGTCGACGCTGGCAACGGCGGCCTCGGCGCCCGGCGCCCGGGTGTCGGGCGCCTCGTCGGCGCCACCGTCGGCATCGACGACACCGTCGTCGTGGTCGGCGCCGTCGAGCGCGCTGCCGTCGATGGCGGCGCCGTCAAGCGCGTCGTCGTCAGGACCGCTGTCGTGGTCGAGCTGATGCGGATGGTTCATGGGCCTTCATCACTATGAATGATCGGCAAGTCGCACAAGCGCCAGGGTTGCCGGGCCGAATGGGCTCAGCGGCCGGGCAGGAACCGCGACGGATCGACCGGCTTGCCCTGCTGGCGAATTTCAAAGTGCAGCTTGACCGAATCGGCGTCGGAATCGCCCATTTCGGCGATTTTTTCACCTTTGTTGACCGTCTGCCCTTCCTTGACCACGATGGCGCGGTTGTGGGCGTAGGCCGACAGCAGGCTGTTACTGTGCTTGACGATGACTAGGTTACCATAACCGCGTATGCCGGAACCGGCGTACATGACTTTTCCTGCGCCTGCCGCCATCACCTGCTGGCCCAGCTTGCCGGCGATGTCGACGCCCTTGCTCTTGCCCTCGTCGAAGGTGGCGACGATGCGCCCGTCGGACGGCCACATCCACGACAGCTTGTCGTCGTCGTCGGCCTTGACGATGGCGCCGATGCCGGCATTGCCCGACGCGGCGGCAACGGCCACCACTGGCTTGTCGGCGCGCACCTCGGGCTTGGCGTCGGGCTTGGCGTCGGGCTTGCCGTCGTCATCCTTTTTCATCTCGGCCAGCGTGGCCTCGCTGTAAGGCTTTTTCTCGCCGCGCGGCAGCACTTTTTTCGGCGCCGGGGCGGGCGCAGATGGCCGCGATTCCGGCATCGTCACGGGGTTGGTGCTGACCACGCTGCTGCTGCGGGGCGGCGGGGCAATGCGCAGCACCTGGTCGGTCTTGATGTCGTTGGGGTCCGGCAGATTGTTCCACAACAAGATGTCGCGGTAGTTCTGTCCATGGTCGAGGGCGATGCGCAGCAAGGTGTCGCCTTTCTTGACCACGTAGATGCCGCGCGCTTCGTCGCGGTCTTCAGCCGTGCTCGTCTGCACGGGCGCTGGCCGCACCACCACGGGCGTGCCGGGACGGTCGACGACGGGTGCGCGGCGGCCGACGGTACTGCATCCGGCCAGCAGGCCCAGCGACAAAATCAACAGCACTACGGGGCGGGTTTGTTTCATTCTAATCATTATTTATTCGATATGTCGAGCAGGGCTAGACGGTGCCGGGACGCAAAGGCACGAAATGGCAGGCTTCCAGCGTTTCGCTCAGCCATTCCGCCTTGCCGCTGCGTGTAATCAGATGCAAGTGCTGAACCTGCGCGCCCACCGGCGCGACCAGGCGGCCGCCGATGGCGAGCTGTTCAAGCAAGGCCTGCGGCACTTCCAGCCCGGCGGCGGCGAGGATAATGCCATCGAAGGGGGCCACTTGCGGGAGGCCAAGCATACCATCTCCGTAATGCAAACGGAGGTTAGCGATGCGTAATGGCCGCAAATTGGCCTTGGCGAGCTCGTGCAAAGGCTTGATCCGTTCGATCGAATAGATCTCCTTGGCAAGGCACGACAGCACGGCAGCCTGGTAACCGCAGCCCGTGCCGATTTCCAGCACCCGCGCCATCTGGCGGCCGTTGCGCATCACCTCGATCATGCGCGCCACGATGTACGGCTGGGAAATGGTCTGGTGGTGGCCGATCGGCAAGGAGGCATCGATGTAGGCCTGGGCAGACAAGGCCGGCTCGATGAAGGCGTGGCGTGGCACGGTGTCGAGCGCTTGCAACACCTGCGCATCATTGACGCCCTGCCTGGCCACCCGCGTCACCATGGCATGGCGGATGGCGGCCGACACCATCAGGTCGGGACGGGGCGCCGCCGGGGCGTTCTCGTGGGCCCGCTGCAAGGCAGCGCTATGCGATTTCGACGGCGCCGCACCCGGCGCAATCGCGTACGGGAGCGGTTTGGCGCCGCCCTGGGAGGCATTGCGGGTGGCCGTTTGCGGGGTGGCGACGCGCGCGCTGGCCGCGTTGCCGTTGGCGCTGCCGCTGCCGCCAAGGCGGCGATCCGGCCCCGTCACTGACGACAAGGGCAAGGGAAACGTGCTGCGCCGCTCCCGCTCGGTCATGCCAGGCCCCGGGCCAGCTCGTGCAGCTGATCGCGGTGGGTCAGGTCGACCTGCAGCGGCGTGATCGATACCAGGCCGTTGGCGACGGCGTGGAAATCGGTGCCCTCGCCGGCGTCGCGGGTGGCGCCGGGCGGGCCGATCCAGAAAATCTGCCGGCCGCGCGGATCGAGCGCGCGGATGACGGGCTCGGCCTGGTGGCGGCGCCCCAGGCGGGTGGCGGTCAGCGCCCCCATCTGCTCGTAGGGCAGGTTCGGAATATTCACGTTCATCAACCACGGTGCGCGCAACTCGTCGAAGCGACGCAGCACGATGTCGCGGGCGACGCGGGCGGCCGCATCGATATGCGCCCAGCCGTGTTCGGCCTGGGAGAAGGCGATCGCCGGGATGCCGAACAAATACCCCTCGGTGGCGGCGGCAACGGTGCCGGAATACAAGGTGTCGTCCCCCATGTTCGGCCCGTTGTTGATGCCCGAAACAATCAGGTCGGGGCGGTAGTCGAGCACGCCCGTGAGCGCCACGTGGACGCAGTCGGTGGGCGTGCCGTTGACCACATAGAAGCCATTGGCCGCCTGCTGCACCGACAGGGGGCGGTCGAGCGAGAGCGAATTGGAGGCGCCGGAACGGTTGCTGTCAGGCGCGAATACGACGATGTCAGCCACCTGCGCCAGGGCGCTGGCAAGCGCCTCGATGCCGGGAGCGAGATAGCCGTCGTCGTTACTGATAAGTATTCTCATGGGGCAATTTTACCCGATGCTGGCATGGGATCGATCACCGCCGATGAAATAGTTGGAGACGAATAAACAAAGTCCGGCCGCGCCGCCCATCGGGCGGCCGGTGTGCTGCTGCCGCCCTGTTCCGGGCAAGCATTGCTGGCGGCGCCAGCGCGCCCGGCGCCGACTCGGCCTTAGCGCCCCGCGATCTCCCCTTGCTCCTGCATGAAGGCGACCAGGGCGTCGGTGTCGCCTTGATAAAAATAGACTTCGAGAATGGCCCGCACGCCCCGTGCGCGGACCATCGGCGCCACGTCGGCCGTGAGCACCGGCTCACGCAGGCAGTCGGCCAGTTCGCGCGCTTCGACGGCGCCACGGTCTTCCATCTGTTCGAGGCGGATCACGCTCCGTTCGATGTCCGACGGGTCGGCCTGGCGGTTGCTGTACGGCTTGCCCAGGCCGCGGCCGGCGCCCTGGATCGCACCGATGGCGCGGGCGTCGTGACCGGCGCTGCTTCTGCCAGTATGGTTGGCGTCGTGGGGCCCGGCGGAAAATCCGCTTTCATGGGGCGCCCCGGCGGCGCGCCATGCCGGCGGCAACGGCGCCGCCGCCGGCGGCAGAGCACCACCCTGGGCGGCCAGCCGGCTCGCAAGTGTCAGTTCGGCGCTGCGGGTGGCCGGCTCGCTGCGGCCGTAGCGGCGCTGGCAGGCCGCGGCCAGCGGCACGCACAGTTCGCCCACCCCGTGCAGGTCGCACTGGGCAGCGAGCGTATCGGCCAGGGCCAGGCCCGTTTCGATGGTGTCGGCATGATCGCCCCCCAGCAGGCGCTGACGGCTGGCCAGCAATTGCTCCTGCAGGCTGCGCGCGTTGTCGAGCTGGCCCATCTGGCGCAGGATCACGGCCAGCTGGCCGATGCTCTCGAGGGTGTCGGCGTGCTCCAGCCCCAGCACCCGTTCGCGCCCCTCGAGCACCTGCTCGAGCAGCATGCGGGCGCGGCTCGCGTCGCCAGCCCGGGCCAGCACGCCCGCGTGCGCCGCCTGCGCCGCCAGGGTGGCGCGGTGGCTCAGGCCACAGCGCTCGCGCCAGCCCGCCACCACCTGTTCGGCGTGCGCCAGCGCGGCCTCGAACTGCTGGCAATCGGCCAGCGCCGCGGCCACCCCGGCGCGCGCGGCCAGGGTGTCGGGATGGCCATGGCCCAGGTCTTGCACGCACTCGTCGAACAGGCAGCGGTACAGCGCCAGCGCGGCCTCGGGCTGGCCGCAATGGCGCAGCTGCGCGCCCAGTGCCTGGCGGCCGGCGCGGGTATCGGCGTGGCCGGCACCCCACAGCGCCGCTTGCAAGGTGGCCGCCTCGGTGACGCTGGCCAGCGCCTGTCGTTTGCGGCCGTGCTGCTGCTGCATGCGGCCCAGTTCGAACAAGTCGGCGGCCAGCGCCGCCTGGACGGCCGGCGAGACGCCGTCGGGATCGGCGGCGCGCGCCCCGGCGATCCGGTGGCTGAGCGCCAGCTCGGCGCGCCCCTGCCAGGGCAGGCAGCCATCGGCGGCCCAATCGAGCAGGTCGGCCACGCCGCGCGCCAGCGAGAAACGGTCGACCGTCTGCGGCAGGCGCGGCGCCACCAGTTGCGCCATTGGATTGAGCTGCTGCAGCTGGACATGGTCGAGATAGCTGTCGAGCGAAAGCTCGGGCAAGGCATAACTGTCGCGCAGCAACTGCTCGAGCACGCTTTGATAGCCGCCGTCGTCGCTGCCGGCTTCGCCGTGACGCCAGCGCAGGCGACGCGCCTGGTCGGCGCCGTCGAGGTCGACGGGCAAGGGGTACACCAGCAGGGGCCGCTGTGCCATCTCGTGACTGGCGCGGTACTCGATGGCGCGGCGGACCACGCCGCAGATGCCGTCGAGGCTGCGGCGACTGGGCGAAAACAGGGTCACCAGGCGGTCGGCAAGCAGGCTGGTGCAGACACTCACCGCGGCCGAGCGCCCGCCCCGGCTGGCCACGAGCACGTGGGCGAAGCGGCGCCCCAGGTGTTCGGCAAAGCAGCGGAACAGGCTGGGACTGGCGGCAAACAGCCCTTCCCAGTCAGCACCGGCGGCGCGCTCGCCGTAGCTGTCGTCGAAGCAACCGGCGCGCATCAGGTACAGGGGCCGGCTGGCGTCGACCCGTTCGATGAACGGCTCCCAGTCGACCGCCTCGAAGACCTGGCGCGCGCGGCGCAGTCCGGCGGCGTCGGCGTCATCGTCGTCGACGCCAGCCTGGACCGGCCCGTCCCGCAACAGCGCCAGCTGCTCGCGACAGGCGGCGAAATATTCAATCAGCCCCGGCTGCGACCGGGCCGGCCGCGCCGGGCCGGCCCGGTCGCCGAACTCATCGTGCAGGCCGGGCGCCTCCGTGTCCCAGTCGATCATCAGCACCGGCACGCTGGCACGGGCCCGTTCGGCCAGCAAGCTGGCCATCGTCGTCAGCACGGCATTGCGGGCGGCGCCGCCGTCAACAGCGTAGACCGTGGTCAGCTTGCCCGGCGTGGACAGCAGCGGCAAGGTAAAGCGGTAATTTTCCATGGTTATCCTTATTTTTTTGGGAACGACAAAGTGGGCAGTGAACGCCATTCAGGTGGGACATCGGGAAGCACGAATTGGTTGCAATCGTGACCTGAAGGGGTCGAGATTTTTTGCAGTTCCACGTGCTCGACAATTCGCGCGACGATCTTCTCGATCGCCGGGATAAAGTCGGGATTGGACTTCATGTCGGGGGTGGCCATCGTGAAGCGCGAAAAGTCGACGTACATGGTCGAGTTGGCGATCTGCGGCGGCAGCGACAGGGGATGGTGCGTCATGATCACGGGAATGATGAGGCGGCTGGGCAAGTCGTACCACTGGGCCCGTTCGGCCTCGATCAATTGCATGGCGGCATGCTCGCGCCGGGTAAATTTGTGCGACTCGTACTTCGGCGTGTAGATGAGGATCATGGCAGCGCTCTCGCACATGGCGCGGGCGATCTTGCGATCGATGTCGTCGCCGCCGCCCAATTGTTCGGTGTCGATGAACAGCGCGGTTTCGTGGTCGAGATACGGCTCGAGGTAGCAGCGCAAGGCTGCCGTGAGCTCGCTCTTGAACTTGATCATCAGGTCGAACTGGCCTTGTGCATAACTGATGAAACAGCCATAACGGATCGCCATTGCAGCCTCCTTATTTGCAAAATGCCAACGACACTGTCACGACTGTAACAAGCACAAGCGTAAGGGCCTTGTGCCGTCGCAAACGTCGCCGTCACGCGGCCGCGCCAGCCACAAGGACGTTAAAATCCGGCATAATCAAATAAAAAACGGTCGTTCTATTTTTTTAAAAACAGGGGAGAGACGATGAAAGCAGTGCGATGCAAGGCCTGGGGCATGCCCGAGAGCCTGGTGGTGGAAGAGCTGGCGCCGTTGGTGGCCGGTGACGGCGAGGTGGTGATCGATGTCAAGGCGGCCGGGGTCAATTTCCCCGACGTGCTCATCATCCAGGGCAAGTACCAGGTCAAGCCGGCCCTGCCCTTCACGCCCGGCAGCGAACTGGCCGGCGTGGTGTCAAGCGTGGGTGCCGGGGTCAGCCACGTCAAGGTGGGCGACCAGGTGATCGCTTTTGTGGCACAGGGCGCGTTTGCCGAACAGGCGGTGGCGTCCGCCGCCGCCGTCATGCCGATGCCGCCCGGCATGGACTTCGACACCGCCGCCGCCATCACCCTCACCTACGGCACCTCGCACCACGCGGTGGTCGACCGGGCCGGTCTCAAAGCGGGCGAAACCATGCTGGTGCTGGGCGCGGCCGGCGGTGTCGGCCTGGCGGCCATCGAGATCGGCAAGGCGCTGGGGGCCACCGTGATCGCCTGCGCTTCAACGGACGAGAAACTGGCCGTGTGCCGCGCGCACGGCGCCGACGCCACCATCAACTACAGCACCGAAGACCTGCGCGCGGCGATCAAGGCGGCCACCGGCGGCAAGGGCCCGGACGTCATCTACGATCCCGTCGGCGGCATCTACACGGAGCCCGCCTTCCGCTCGATCGGCTGGCGCGGCCGCTACCTGGTGGTGGGATTTGCCAATGGCGAGATCCCCCAGTTGCCGCTCAATTTGATGCTGCTCAAAGGCGCATCGCTGGTGGGCGTGTTCTGGGGCGAATTTGCCAAGCGCGAGCCGAAGGCCAACCTGGCCGGCATGCGGCAACTGCTGGGCTGGCTGGCGGAAGGCAAGATCCGGCCCCGCATTTCCGGCCGTTACGCGCTGGCGCAAGCGTCGAGCGCGCTGGACGACATGGCCGCGCGCAAGGTGACGGGCAAGGTGGTGATCGTGCCGTAAGCAGCGGCGCCGCTGTCAGGGCGCGGCGTCGGCCGGTTTGCGGAAAAAATCGAGGACGTCGGCCTGCAGGCGGGTGCGCTTGAATGGTGGCAAACTCTGCCACACCCGCTTGCCGTACGACTTCGAAATCAGGCGGGGATCGCAGATCATCAGCACGCCGCGGTCGGTTTCATCGCGGATCAGCCGGCCTGCGCCCTGCTTGAGGTTGATGATCGCTTCCGGCAGGGTGTGGTGCATGAAGCCGTTCAAGCCCTGCTTTTCCATGACGTCGATGCGCGCCGCCAGCACCGGGTCATCGGGCGGGGCGAATGGCAGCTTGTCGATGATGACGAGCGAGAGCGCTTCGCCGCGCACGTCGACGCCTTCCCAGAAACTCTGGCTGCCCACCAGCACGGCGTTGCCCGCGTTGCGGAACGAGTCGAGCAACTCGGTGCGGCCCCGTTCGCCCTGGACGAACAGGGGATACTCGAGGCCGCGGTCGGCAAAATCCTTGCGCAAGCGCTCGGCCACGTGCTTGACGGCGCGAATGGTGGTGCAAAGAAAAAAGGTGCGCCCGCCGGCCGCTTCGATCACCGGCAAGGCGCAATCGACGACGGCATCGGTGTAGCCCATCGCGTTGGGATCGGGCAAACCGGTCGGCACATACAGGATGCCCTGCTGCTCGTAATTGAACGGGCTGGGCCAGGTCTGCGCGTGCTCGCCCGTCAAGCCCATCTGTTCCGTGAAGTGCTTGAAGTCGTTTTTGACGGCCAGCGTGGCCGATGTAAAGATCCAGCTGCGCGGGGTGCCTTCGCGCTGGTTGTTAAAAATCGGCGCGATCGACAGCGGCGTCTTGTGCAACTGCAACGAGGACTGGAAGGCCTCGATCCACAGCACGGCGTCGTCGCCCTCCGTCATCTTGCCCTTGCCGTCGGCTTTCCAGCCCTCGAGCGACTGCGCCAGTTCCACCGCGCGCACGCGGCATTGCTCGATGGTTTCGGCGCGGGCGGCCTGGTCTTCCAGCACATCGATCATGGCGGCCAGCTGGGCCTTGACGGTGTCGAGGGCGGGGAAGAAATCGGACGAGGGCGCGATCTGCGCCAGCGACATGCGAACAATGTCTTGCGGGAACGTCAAGCGCAGGTCGCGCGCCGCCTTCTCCACCGCCATCACCACTTTGGCCCAGTCCGGCCCGCCCCGGGCGTGGGCCAGGCCCTCGGCCAGCACATCGCGGCACAGCTCGAGCACCTGGGAGGTCGACACGGTCTGGCCGAAAAACAGGGTGGCGGTGTCGGGCAACTGGTGCGCTTCATCGAAAATGATGGTATTGGCCGACGGCAGCAGCTCGGCCACGCCGGTGTCCTTCAGGGCGACATCGGCAAAAAACAGGTGGTGATTGACCACCACCACGTCGGCCTGCTGCGCCTCGCGGCGCGCCTTCATGACGAAACAGTCCTGGTAGTACTGGCACTCGGCGCCCATGCAGGTGTCGCGGGTGGACGTGACCAGGTTCCAGATGCTGGCGTTTTCCGGCACCTTGGTCAACTCGGCCTTGTCGCCGGAACTGCTCATCTTGATGAAGCGCGAGATCTCCCGCAGGTGGCCGACGTCGTCGCGCGAGGTCATGCGACCGTTCTGCATGGTGCGCTCGAGGTGGTAATGGCAGACGTAGTTCGAACGCCCCTTGAGCAAGGCCACCGAGACGGGCGCGCGCAGGGCCGCGCGCACGGTCGGTATGTCGCGCAGAAACAATTGATCCTGCAAGTTCTTGGTGCCCGTGGAGACGATCGTCTTGCCGCCCCACATCAGCGCCGGCACCAGGTAGGCAAAGGTCTTGCCCGTGCCGGTGCCGGCCTCGGCGATCAAGGTTTTCTGCTGGAAAATCGCCTCGGCGATCGCCTTGGCCATCTCGGTTTGCGAGCGGCGCGGCGTGAACGCGCCCACCGCGGGCGCAAGGGGGCCGCTGGCGCCGAACAGGCGGTCGACCTCGGCGTCATATTTGCCGGCGGGGACGAGCGCTGCCGGGGCGGCATCGGGCACGACTGGGGCGACGCCATCGGGGGCGTCGGGTACGGAAACGGTATCGGTCAAAGTGGCACTTCAGTGAAGCGAAGACGGATCAGGCCGATACATCCGGCACCAATTGCATTTTCAACAGGGTGATATGGTCTTTCAGCTGCAACTTGCGCTTCTTGAGGCGGCGCAACTGTAACTGGTCGTGATGGCCGTCGAGCACCAGCAGGTCGATCACCGCATCGAGATCGCGGTGTTCCACATCGAGCTCGATGAGGCGGCGCTGGATATCCTGAACATCTGGCATAGTTTGCTATTCCCAACAGATTATTACAATTTTGCCGCAAGAGCGTTCACGGAACGCCTACAATCGATAACGTGAATATTTACCTCTTGCAACATTCACGCCACCCAGTGCATAGTTTAATCTACCGTGACGATGCCGCCAACTTAACTATGAATTCCTACAAAATCGAAGCCGGCACCGCGCAGCACATCGGCAACCGTCCCCAGCAAAATGACCGGGTGGCCCTGTTCACCGGCGCACGCGCGCCCGGCTACGTGATGGCGGTGCTGGCGTCGGGACTGAACGGCAGCGCGATGGCCGCCGAACAGGTGCTGCACACGGCCAAGCTGCTGTTCGATGAATTCAAGCCGGGCGACCGGGCCACCCCGGCCCGGGTCGAACAACTGCTGCGCGAAATCGTTCACGAAACCCACCAGGTGATCAAGCTGAACGGTGTCGCCACCCGCACCGAGCCGCATGCCAGTTTCGCCGGCCTCGTCATCACCCCTGCCGGCGAGGCGGTCTGGGCCCACGTGGGCGACGCCCGCCTGTACCGTTTCCACAAGGGCGACTGCCAGATGCGCAGCAGCGATGCCCCGTACATCGCGCAGTTAATGGAGAGCCACAAGCTGCCGCTCGAATCGGCCCGCAATCACCGCCATTCGAAGTTGCTGGTCAATGTGCTGGGCAACAGCCGCAAGGACCCCTTCGTCGCCGTCGGCCAGCATGCGCCGCTGGAAGCGGGCGCCACTTTTCTGCTGGCCTCGGAAGGCCTGTGGCATTTTTTCACCGATGCCGAACTGGGCGCGGCCTTGCACAAGACGACGCCACGGCAGGGTGCGGAAATGCTCATCAGCAAAGCGGGCGAGCGCGCCCAGGGCAAGGGCGGCAATTGCTCGATGGCCATCATCAAGCTGGTCAAGCCGCCCCGCGAAGCGGCCAACTACACGGTGCAGAAGATGGGCCGCGCCGTTTAAACGGGGCGGCGCGGCTTCAGCGCGCCGGCCGGGCCGCCTGCGCCGCCTTGTCGGCGGCGGCTTTGTCGGCGGCAGCC
Organism: Massilia sp. DWR3-1-1; assembly: GCF_049898325.1. Classification (NCBI taxonomy): domain Bacteria; kingdom Pseudomonadati; phylum Pseudomonadota; class Betaproteobacteria; order Burkholderiales; family Oxalobacteraceae; genus Massilia; species Massilia sp. DWR3-1-1. The sequence goes on from NZ_JAFCXL010000021.1 coordinate 47,454, forward strand.
TTGTCGGCGGCCGCCTTCTCCGCCTGCGTCCGGGCGGTCTCGGCTTTTTTACGCTCGACCTCCTGCAAGCGCTGCTCGGACACGGCCTTGCGCGCCTCGAAGGCCTTGATGCTGGCGTCGCGCTGGGCCGCGCCGGCCTGCTCCTGCGCCGCGATGCGCTTCAGGCGCGCCGCGTGTTCTGCGCTGCGGTCGCCCTTCGCCGGCGGCCGTGGCGCTGCCGCCGGCGGCTCCTGGCGGGGCGGCGGTGGCGGATTGGCGCGCAGTGTCGCCTGCTCCTGCTCGAACTGCTGTTGCGACAGCAGCAGCGCCGCGTCGCGCTCGTCGGCGCGCGTCTTGCGCTCGAAGTGTTCGGCCTCGATTTCAATGGCGCGCACATTGGCCAGCGCCGCGCGGTGCTCTTCGCGCACCTTGTCGAGGCAGTTATTCGTGAAAAACTTCGTGTAACACAGGCGCTCGCCATCGACGAAGCGCGTCTCGGCGCGGGCCCGTTCGACCTTCACCAGGGCCAGCTTGCGGCTGGCGTCCTGCTTGGTGCTGGTGGGGGCGACGGGCGCCACCACGATGCCCGGCTTGACGGACACGCAGGCCGCCACCAGGCCCATGGTGGCCAGCGCGCCAAAACATTTAGTCCACAACTTCTTGCTCATACAGGTTCCAATCAAACAGGTGTGCCGCCCTCACGCGATCGCGTCGGCGGCGTCGCGGCGATCCGATTCCATGTACTCGAGCGACTGCATTTCAATGATACGCGAGACGGTGCGGTGAAATTCATTTGCCAGCATGCCCTGGGTATAGAGTTCTTCCGGTACGACGGCGGCCGACATCAGCAATTTCACCCGGTTGTCGTAAAACACGTCGATCAGCCAGGTGAAGCGGCGCGCCTCCGACGACTGCCCGGCCGACATGGCCGGAATGCCCGACAACACCACCGTGTGAAAGCGGCTGGCGATTTCCAGGTAATCGTTCTGCGAGCGGGGCCCGCCGCACAGGGTGGCGAAATCGAACCAGATGACGCCGCCGGCACGCCGCAAGGCACGGATCTCGCGCTGCTCGATGAACACGCGGGGGTCCTCGTCGGCCGTCTCGGCCACTTTCGCGTAGGCCGCGCGCAGGGCCGCGTCCGAGTGCGCGTTCAGGGGCGTGTAGTAGCTGTCGACCTGTTCGAGGGCGCGCTTGCGGTAGTCGACGCCGGCATCGACATTCATCACATCGAGCTTGTCCTTCAACAGCGCGATGGTGGGCAGCATGCGGTCGCGATGCAGGCCGTCCGGGTACAGCAGGTCGGGATCGTAGTTCGACGTCATGATGAAGGAGACGCCGTTGGCGAACAGGGCCGAGAGCAGGTTGTAGAGGATCATGGCGTCGGCGATGTCGGAGACGTGAAACTCGTCGAAGCAGATCAGGCGGTATTTTTTGGCGATGCGCTTGGCCACTTCGTCGAGCGGATCAGCGACCCCCTTGAGTTCGTCGAGCTGGCGGTGGACGCCGCGCATGAATTCGTGGAAGTGCAGGCGCGTCTTGCGCACCACTGGCACCACCGAATAAAAACTGTCCATCAAAAACGACTTGCCGCGCCCTACCCCGCCCCACAGGTAGACCCCGCGCGGCACGTCCGGGCGGTTGATCAGGCGCTTGAAGCTCGACGAGCGGCGGTCCTTGTAGGCGACCCACTCATCATAGCTGCGCTGCAGGCGGTCGACCGCGTTCTGCTGGGCGGTGTCGGCGCTGTAGCCGCGCTGGGCCAGCGCGTGGACATAAAACTGTTGGACATTCATGGGCAGCTTATCAATGAAAAAGGCCGGCTTGTGGCCGGCCCGATCGGGAATAAAAAACGATCAGAAGTTCAGCGCGCGCTTGTCAACGGCGAGCATGGCTTCCTTGGTCGACTCCGACAGCGACGGGTGCGCGTGGCAGATGCGGGCGATGTCTTCGGACGAGGCGCGGAACTCCATCGCCACGACCGCTTCGGCGATCAGCTCGGACGCTTGCGGTCCGACGATGTGCACGCCGAGGATTTCATCGGTGGTGGCGTCAGCGAGCACCTTGACCATGCCCGAGGTGTCGCCCAGCGCGCGCGCGCGGCCGTTGGCCAGGAACGGGAAGGTGCCCGCCTTGTAGGCCACGCCGGCCGCTTTCAACTGCTGCTCGGTCTGGCCGACCCACGAGATTTCCGGCGAGGTGTAGATCACCCACGGAATCGTGTTGAAATTGGTGTGGCCATGCTGGCCGGCGATCCGCTCGGCCACCGCCACGCCCTCTTCCTCGGCCTTGTGCGCCAGCATCGGGCCGCGCACCACGTCGCCCACCGCCCACACATTGGCCACGCTGGTCTTGCAGTCGTCGTCGACGACCACGAAACCGCGCTCGTCGAGCGCCAGGCCGATCGCTTCGGCATTGAGGCCGATGGTGTTGGGCACGCGGCCGATCGAGATGATCAGCTTGTCGAATTCGACACTTTGCGCGGCGCCGGCGGCGTCCTCGTAAGCGACGGTGACTTTGTCGGCGGCGGTGGTGATGGCGCCGATTTTCACGCCCAGGTTGATCTTCAAGCCCTGCTTGACGAACAATTTATGGGCTTCCTTGGCGATCTGCTCGTCGACGGCGCCGAGGAAGGTCGGCAGACCTTCGAGCACGGTGACGTCGGCGCCAAGACGGCGCCAGACGCTGCCCATTTCCAGGCCGATCACGCCGGCGCCGATCACGCCCAGCTTGGCGGGCACGGCGTCGATGGTCAGCGCGCCGGTGTTCGACAGGATCAGCTTTTCGTCGAACGGTGCGCCCGGCAGCACGCGCGCGTTCGAGCCGGTGGCGATGACGACGTGCTTGGCGGTCAGCGTTTCGGCATTGGCGCCCGTCACGTTGACGGTGTGGACGCCCTCGGCGGTGCCGGCGAAAGCGCCGCGACCGTGGAAGAAGGCGATCTTGTTTTTCTTGAACAGGTACAGGATGCCGTCATTGTTCTGCTTGACGACGGTGTCCTTGCGTTTCAGCATTTGTGGCAGATTCAGCGACAGGCCGGCCACATCGATGCCGTGCTCCTTGAACGCGTGACCGGCGTGCTCGAAATGCTCGGACGACTGCAGCAGCGCTTTCGAGGGAATGCAGCCGACGTTGGTGCAGGTGCCGCCCGGCGCGGGACCGCCCTTGGCGTTGGACCACTCATCGATACAGGCGACCGAAAAACCCAGTTGGGCGGCGCGGATGGCGGCGATATAGCCGCCGGGGCCGGCGCCGATGACGACGACGTCAAATTGTTTTGCCATTTGGAATTCCAATTCTTTATGTTGCAGTTAAGTTGCAGCGCAGATAACACCGCGCTGCAAGAATCGCCTGGCGTGGCCAGGGATCTTATTCTTCGGGCACGAAGATCCACATCAGGATATACACCACCACGCCCACGCCGAAGCCGCACAGGGCGACCAGGGTGAACACCAGGCGCCAGATCCACGATTCGACGTTCGACACCTTGGCCAGCCCGCCGCACACGCCACCGAGCCAGCGGTCGCTGCGCGAACGGCGCAGGCGACCAAATTCGCTGGCCAGGTCGGTGCCGTCGCCCGGCTTGTCGAGGTGGATGGCCGCGGCCAGTACCTTGGCCTTGGCCTGTTCGAATTCGGCGTCGCTCAGGGCGCCCGCCTGGTGCAGTTCGTGCAAGCGCTTGATTTCATCGGACACGTTCATGACGCACCTCCGTAAATAAAACCGTTCGGCACGCGCTGCACCCGCAGCGCGCTGGTGGTACGAGTGTAGCGCGCGATTACAGGTCGAGCAGCAGGCGCGCCGGATCTTCCAGCGTGTCCTTCATGGTCACCAGGCCCAGCACGGCTTCGCGGCCGTCGATGATGCGGTGGTCATACGACATTGCCAGGTAGTTCATCGGACGCACGACGATGACGCCGTTTTCGACGACAGCGCGGTCCTTGGTCGCATGCACGCCCAGGATGGCCGACTGGGGCGGGTTGATGATCGGCGTCGACAGCATCGAACCGAAAGTGCCGCCGTTGGAGATCGAGAAGGTGCCGCCGGTGAGGTCGTCGAGCGTGAGCTTGCCTTCCTTGGCCTTGGCGCCGAATTCACCGATTTTCTTTTCGATTTCGGCGATCGACATCTGGTCGGCGTTGCGCAGGATCGGCACCACCAGGCCACGTGGCGAACCGACGGCGATGCCGATGTCGAAGTAGCCGTGGTAGACGATGTCGGTGCCATCGACCGAGGCGTTGATCATCGGGTACTTTTTCAGGGCAGCGACGGCGGCCTTGACGAAGAAGGACATGAAGCCCAGCTTGACGCCGTGTTCTTTTTCGAACTTGTCCTTGTACTTGTTGCGCAGGTCGATCACCGGCTGCATGTTCACTTCATTGAACGTGGTCAGGATGGCGTTGGTCGACTGCGACTGCACCAGGCGCTCGGCGATGCGGGCGCGCAGGCGGCTCATCGGCACGCGCTCTTCCGGACGATCGCCCAGGTTCGGCGCGGCCGGTGCGGACACCTGCTGCAACGCTGGCTTGGCTGCTGGCGCGGCCAACGGCGCGATGGCCGGCGCGGCTGGCTTGCTGCCGGCGGCGATGGCACCGAGGACGTCGCCCTTGGTGACGCGGCCGTCCTTGCCGGTGCCCGAGACATCGCTGGTGCTCATGGCGTTATCGGCCAGGATCTTGGCGGCGGCCGGCATGGCGATGTCGCCTTTCGACTGGGGCGACGGCGTCGAAGCGGTCGGCACTGGCGCGTTGGGCGTGGACACCGATTTGACGGCGATCGGGCTGACCTGCGCGGACGCTTCGGTATCGATGATGGCGATGACTTCGCCGGCGACGACGGTCGAACCGTCGCCCTTGATGATCTGGATGATGATGCCGGCGACGGGCGCGGGCAATTCGAGGACGACCTTGTCGGTCTCGATGTCGATCAGGTTCTCGTCGCGCGCGACAGGCTCGCCGACTTTTTTGTGCCATGTAAGCATGGTCGCTTCTGCTACCGATTCCGACAGTTGGGGAACCTTGACTTCGATTTGTGCCATGTAAAACTCCGTAAGCTGTTTTATGTAAGCGGCGCGCACCGAAGGCGCGCGCCGCTGATTATTATTTGGTCAGGATGAAGCCCTTGAGCTTCGAAAATGCCGTTTCCAGCAACTCTTTCTGCTGCGCGTAGTGCTTGTCGTAGTAACCGACCGCAGGCGAAGCCGAAGCGGGACGACCGGCATACGCCAGGCGCTGGCCCGACTCCAGGCTCTCGAAGATGTTGTGCTGGATCTGGAACCATGGGCCCTGATTTTGCGGCTCATCCTGTGCCCAAACCAGCTCGTTCAAGTTGGGGAACTTCTTCAGTTCGGCCGCGAACGACTTGTGCGGGAACGGATACAACTGTTCGACGCGGATGATGGCCGTGTCCAGCTGGTTGCGGGTCTTGCGCTGGTTGACCAGGTCGTAGTAGACCTTGCCCGAGCAGGCGATGACGCGCTTGACCTTCTTGGCGTCGATTTTCTCGTCGACTTCGCCGATCACGGTCTGGAAACCGCCCTTGGCCAGTTCGCCCAGCGCCGAGCCGGCATCCTTGTTACGCAGCAGCGATTTCGGCGTCATGATGACGAGCGGCTTGCGGAACTGGCGCACCATCTGGCGACGCAGCAAGTGGAAGATCTGTGCGGCCGAGGTCGGCTGCACCACTTGCATATTGTTGTCGGCGCACAGTTGCAGGAAACGCTCGGGACGGGCCGACGAGTGTTCCGGGCCCTGGCCTTCGTAACCGTGCGGCAGCATCATCACCAGGCCCGAAGCGCGGCCCCACTTGACTTCGCCGGAGCTGATGAACTGGTCGATGACGACCTGGGCGCCGTTGGCGAAGTCGCCGAACTGGGCTTCCCAGATGGTCAGCGTGTTCGGCTCGGCCGTCGAATAACCGTATTCGAACGCCAGCACCGCTTCTTCCGACAGCACCGAGTCGATCACCGTGAACGGCGCCTGGCCTTCGCTGACGTTTTGCAGCGGCACGTAGGTGCCCGCATCCCAGCGCTCGCGGTTCTGATCGTGCAGCACGGCGTGGCGGTGCACGAAGGTGCCGCGGCCCGCATCCTGGCCCGTCAGGCGGATCGCGTAACCGGACGCCACCAGCGACGCGTAGGCCAGGTGTTCGCCCATGCCCCAGTCGAGGTTCAGTTCGCCGCGACCCATGGTGGCGCGGTCGCCCAGCACTTTTTCAACCAGGGTGTGGGCCTTGAAGTTGTCCGGCAAGGTGGTGATGCGCAGCGCCAGGCGTTTCAGTTCCGTCAGCGGCACGGCCGTGTCGGCGCTGTCGGTCCATTTCTTGTTCAGGAACGGCAGCCAGTCGACGGCGTACTTGTTCTTGAAATTGGAGATGACAGGATCGACCGTGTGCTTGCCGGCGTCCATGGCATCGCGGAACGCTGCGACCATCTTGTCGCCGCCGTCGGCCGGCAGGGTGCCCTGGGCGATCAGCTTGTCCGCGTACAGCTTGCGGGTGCCCGGGTGCTGGGCGATTTTCTTGTACATCAGCGGCTGGGTCAGCGCGGGCGTGTCCTGCTCGTTGTGGCCCAGTTTGCGGTAGCTGATGATGTCGAGGACGATGTCCTTCTTGAACTGCACGCGGTAGTCGAGCGCGATCTGGGTCGCCAGCACCACCGCTTCCGGGTCATCGCTGTTGATGTGCAGGACGGGCGCTTCGATCATCTTGACCACGTCCGAGCAGTACAGGGTCGAACGGGCGTCGCGCGGGTCCGAGGTGGTAAAGCCGATCTGGTTGTTGATGACGATGTGCACGGTGCCGCCGGTGCCGTAGCCACGGGTTTGCGCCAGGTTCAGCGTTTCCATCACCACGCCCTGGCCGGCAAAGGCGGCGTCGCCGTGCACCAGGATCGGCAGCACTTGCGCGCCGTCCTTGTCGCCGCGACGGTCCATGCGCGCCTTGACCGAACCCTCGACGACCGGGTTGACGATCTCCAGGTGGGACGGATTGAAGGCCAGCGACAGGTGGACGGGGCCGCCAGCGGTCGAGATATCGCTCGAGAAGCCCTGGTGGTACTTGACGTCGCCCGACGGCAGGTCGTCGCCGTGCTTGCCTTCGAATTCTTCGAACAGTTCCTGCGGCGACTTGCCCAGGGTATTGACCAGCACGTTCAGGCGGCCGCGGTGGGCCATGCCGATGACGATTTCCTGCACGCCGTTTTCGCCGGCGCGCTGGATGGTTTCATCGATCGAGGCGATGAACGATTCCGAGCCTTCCAGCGAGAAGCGCTTCTGGCCCACGTAGCGGGTGTGCAGATAGCGCTCAAGGCCTTCGGCGGCCGTCAGGCGGTCGAGGATGTGCAGTTTTTTCTCGGCCGAGAACGACGGCGTCGAGCGGATCGATTCGAGCTTTTCCTGCAGCCAGCGCTTTTCGGCCGGGTCGCTGATGTACATGAACTCAGCGCCGATCGAACGGCAATAGGTGTCGCGCAAGAAGTTGAGCAAGTCGCGCAGCGACGCCGTTTCCTGGCCAAAATAGGTATTGCTGATGTTGAAGACGGTGTCGAGATCGGCGTCGGTGAAGCCGTAGAAGGCAGGCTGCAATTCCGGGATTTCAGGACGTTCCTGGCGTTGCAGGGGGTCCAGGTTGGCCCATTGCGAGCCGAGGTAACGGTAAGCGGCGATCAACTGGGTGACGGCGACGCGCTTGCGGCCCATTTCAGCGTCGGTGGAGGCGGCGACGACGCGCATCGGGCCCTGCTTGGCGCGCTCGGCGAACGAGGCGATGACGGAGGCGTGGGCCACGTCGGGTTTGTTGGAACCATCGACGGCCGGCACATTCTGCATCGAGTCGAAATAGGCGCGCCAGTTGTCGGGCACCGAGCCGGGATTGTCGAGGTAGGCCTCGTATAACTCTTCTACGTAGGGCGCATTACCGCCGAACAGATACGAGTTCGCTGTCTGTTGTTGCATCATCTTGCTCACCTTTCATTCGCGCTTCGCGAAATTGGCGGGTTAATCTAACCTTCCGCGACACGGCCTGACCGGTTAGCGGATCGCACATCAAGTTGTGGGGGAAGGACATGTAATACGGAATTTCTGAGACCCGCCAGCATAGCATGCAAACTTCCCATGCGTCATGAGTGTGGATGAGAAAAGCTGATGATGTTGCATTTGGTTACGCCTGCGGCGACGCGCTCCCGCCACCGCGCCGCGAACGGCGTGGACATCCGGATCTAGATAATTTATTCTAGTGCCATGTCCACGCCTCCAAAACCCACCCCCGCCGAGCTGGAAATGCTGGGCGTGCTCTGGCAACACGGTGCCGCCACCGCCAAGCAGGTGCATGCCGCCATGGCTGCCGCGCGCCCCGACATGGCCTACGCCACCGTGCTGCGGCAACTGCAAGTGATGCACACGAAGGGCCTGCTCACGCGCGACGAACACCAGCGCGCCCACGTCTACGCGCCCGCGCAGGCGCAGGACGCGCTGCAATCGGGCCTGCTCAAGGACTTGATCCGCAAGGCCTTCTCCGGTTCCGGCAAGGACCTGGTGCTGGCCGCCCTGCGCGGCCACGTGACGCCGAAGGAGCGGGCGGAAATCCAGGCGATACTCGACCGCGAAAGTTAAAACACCTTGCCCAGGCCCAGCAACAGCACGTCCGAGTCGCGGTGATAGCCGGTGATCACGCGACTCCAGCTCAGTTGGGTGCGCCAGGCAGGCGTCAGGCGGTAGCGCATGCCGATGGTAACGATCGGCACCATCCGGGTATCCGACGAGGCCGCCGTGCTGTCGCGATCGTCGCGGTCGCGCATCAGGTAGCCGCCGCCCCCCAGTTCCAGCACGGTGCGGTCGGTGAACGGGCGCAGCAACCATAACTGGGCGGCGATGCCGCGCCGCTGGGCCAGGCCGATCTTGCCCTCGTTGAGCGCCGTCACGCTCCATTCCATGTTTTGCGTCACCGTGTCGCGGTATTCCAGGCCATACGAGCGCGCGCGTTCGGAATCGAAACTGTTGACGATGGCCTGGCCGCCCAGCACCATCAGCAGGCGGTCGCCGGCCCGCTCGGTGCGCTGGCGCTCGCGGTCAGGCACCTGGTCCAATTCATAGCCCAGGCCGATCAGCACGCTGTTGGAATTGCCGGCGCCCCTGGCATGCACGTGGTTGATACGCGCTTCCACATAGCTGCGCCTGGCCAGGTGCCACTTGGCGCCGACACTGGCCAGCACGCCCCAGCCATGATCGTTCTGGTATTCCGCGAAAGCGCCCTTGCCGATGGTGGTGTCGAAATAATAATAGGGCCCCACGCCGATGGAGAACGACGCCCCCCGCTGTGGAACGGGCGTGTGCAGCCAGCCCTGCATGGCCAGGCCGTCGCGGTGATGGCGGCTGGGATGGCCCTCGTTGAGGTATTCGGCGCTGAGCCCGACGACCTCGTTGACGCGCTGCGCGAAACTGAGCTGCACCGCGAACGAGCGTTCGTCCACCTTGTGATTGTCGAGGCTGCCAACGAGCAGGGAGGTATCCTGGGCGGCGGTAAAGCCGCTGGCCAGTGCCAGGCCCAGGGCCGGGGCGAGCAGGTGGTGACGATGCATGGTGCGCCTTATGAATACAGCATGGTCATGGCGGTCCAGTCCGGTTTCCTGGTCGCATGAAGGTGCTGATCGGTACTGGCCAAAGCCCCGCGATTTCGCCGCGCGCCCGTACATACGGGCGCCGTTCAATGTGACAGGGCTTGACCGAAAGGCGCGATCATAGCTCGAAATAGCTATGCGTGCTGCGTGGACCTGTTCAACCGTGCAGCACGGGCGCGTGCTGGTGCGCCTGCAGCTTGCACGCCCAGGCCGGCACGGCAGCGCGCCAGAACGCCGCCAGGCCATCGACCGCACCGAGCCACGGCGCCAGCCCCAGCGCCGCTGCCGCCGCCAGCAGCACCCGCAGCACGGCCGCGTCGTCGTGGGCGGTGACGGCCTCTGCCCCCGTTTGCTTGGACAATTTTTCGCCGCGCGCGTTGCGCAGCACGGGCACGTGCAGGTAACGCGGGGTCGGCAGCTGCAATAGCCGCTGCAGGTAGATCTGGCGGGGCGTCGAGTCGAGCAGGTCGGCGCCCCGCACCACGTCGGTGATGCCCTGGGCGGCATCGTCGACCACCACCGCCAGCTGGTAGGCCCAGTAACCGTCGCCCCGTTGCAGGATAAAATCGCCGGCGTCGCGCGCCAGTTGCGCGTCGACGGGGCCGGCGCAGCGGTCGATGAATCCGATGGCGTCCTCGCCCGCTGCGGGCACGCGCAGGCGCAGGCTGCGCGCCAGCTTGCCCGGCGCGATGCCGTGGCGGCAGGTGCCCGGATAGATCGCCGAACCGTCCGCCGCCAGAGCCAGCCGCGAATCGGCGATTTCGCGGCGGTTGCAGCCGCAGGGATAGACCAGCGCGCCGAGCCGCGCGCAGGCGGCCTGGTACAGGTCCGTGCGGCGGCTTTGCCACACCACCTCGCCATCCCACTGCATGCCCAGCCGGGCCAACAGCGCCAGCGCCGCGTCGGCGGCGCCGGCCACGCTGCGGCCTTCGTCGACATCCTCGATGCGCACCAGCCACTGGCCGCCATGCACTTTCGCATCGAGATAGCTGGCCAGCGCCGCCACCAGCGAGCCGGCGTGCAGCGGCCCCGTCGGCGACGGCGCGAAGCGGCCGATGTAACTGGCGTTCATCGCGCCTCTATTTCGCGGCGGCCTTGTTGGCGTGCGCCGTGATCAGGTCGGTCACCGACTTGCCCAGTTCGTTCGGCACCGCCATCGACAGCTGATAGTGTTCGATTTCAAACCCATTGGCGGTCTTGCGTAGCACGCCGCTGGCCTGGCACGGCCCCATCTGGGTATCGAGCAATTCGTCGAACCAGACGATCTTGCCGTCGCCACTGGTGTAGACATTGCGGGAGACAGCCTTGAACGCCCATGCGGACTTCTTGTCGAAATACGGCTTGGCCCAGGTTTCAAAGGCAGCCTTGCCCCACAGTTCCGTCTTGTCGGTGCCGATATACACGCCGTCGGCGGCGATCTTGTCGAAATACGCCATGCGGGCATGGGCGGCGTCGTCGTGCCAGGCGTCGATAAAGGCGCTCACCTGCCGGCTCAGCGCCGGGTCCGCACTGGCGGCAAACACGCCGGGCGCCGACAGCGACAAAGTACAGGCGGCAACAACAGCAAGGACGCGGCGTTTCATGGGGGCTCCAGGGTCAACACCGGGACAATCCGGCGCGCCGATTGTACACCGGCCACGCCCGCTGACGAAGGTCGAAATCTTTCATGTAAATCACTATTCTGCGCTACATTAACGCACCGGCACCCCGGACAATTGCCTGCCAAGGAAGCCCATGTTTGTCATTGCCGATCTTGCCCTGCCCCCTGTTGTGCAATCGAGCGCGCCAACGAGCGTCCTGATCAGCGAACAGTGGGCGGCACCGCCCGCGCCGGTCCCGCGCACCATCCTGGTCGATCCCCGCATCAGCGAGGCGGTGGCCGCCGTCGTCGCCGCCGCGCCCGAGCGGGAGACGGCGCCCAACCAGCAGGGCACGCTGCAGCGGGTGGTGATCAGCGCGGCGGCCAGCGAAAAATTCGCCCGCGATTTCAGCGAGGCCAAGGTGGCGCCCTGCCTGTCACCGTCGACGGGCGGGCTGGGCCTGCTGGCCATCCCCGTCATCGCCGTGCAGGCGCTGCGGGGCAAATGCCTGATGCCCTAGCAATCAGCCCATAAAAAAAGCGGACCGAAGTCCGCTTTTTTGCAAGCACAAAACCGATTAACGCTGGTCGATCGCCGGCACATCGCGCACGGTGGCGCCGATGAACAACTGGCGTGGACGGCCGATTTTCTGTTCCGGATCAGCGATCATTTCGTTCCACTGGGCGATCCAGCCGATGGTGCGGGCCATGGCGAAGATGCCGGTGAACAGCGACACGGGGATGCCCAGCGCCGACTGCACGATACCCGAGTAGAAATCGACGTTCGGGTACAGCTTGCGCGAGACGAAATATTCGTCTTCCAGGGCGATTTTTTCCAGCGCCATGGCCAGCTTGAACAAAGGGTCGTCGTGCAGGCCCAGTTCGTCGAGCACTTCGTGGCAGGTTTCGCGCATGAGCTTGGCGCGGGGGTCGAAGTTCTTGTACACGCGGTGACCAAAACCCATCAGCTTGACGCCGGAGTTCTTGTCTTTGACTTTTTCGATGAACGCAGGAATGTTCTCGACGGAGCCGATTTCCTTGAGCATGTTCAGTGCCGCTTCGTTGGCGCCGCCGTGGGCAGGGCCCCACAGGCAGGCGATACCGGCCGCGATACAGGCGAACGGGTTGGCACCCGACGAACCGGCCAGGCGGACGGTCGAGGTCGACGCGTTCTGCTCGTGATCGGCGTGCAGGATCAGGATGCGGTCGAGCGCGCGCACCAGCACATCGTTGATGACGTACTCTTCGCACGGATTGCCGAACATCATGCGCATGAAATTGGCGCTGTACGACAGGTCGTTGCGCGGGTACATGAAGGGCTGGCCGATCGAGTACTTGTAGGCCATCGCGACCAGGGTCGGCATCTTGGCGATCAGGCGGATCGCGGAAATTTCGCGCTGCTGGGGATCGTTGATGTCGAGCGAATCGTGGTAGAACGAGGCGAGCGCGCCCACGGTCCCCACCAATACCGACATCGGGTGCGCGTCACGACGGAAACCGCGGAAGAAAAATTGCATCTGGTCGTGCACCATCGTGTGCTTGGTGACGGTGTCGGAGAATTCCTTGGCCTGGGCCGCGTTCGGCAGTTCGCCGTTCAGCAACAGGTAGCAGGTTTCCAGGAAGTCGCAGTTTTCCGCCAGTTGCTCGATCGGGTAGCCACGATACTGCAGCTCGCCCTTGTCGCCGTCGATGTAGGTGATCGACGAGTTGCAGGCGGCCGTCGACATGAAGCCCGGGTCGTAGGTGAATTTGCCGGTCTGGGCATACAGCTTGCGGATGTCGATGACGTCCGGGCCGACGGTGCCCTTGTAGATTGGCATGTCGATGGCCGCACTGCCATCGGAGAACGACAGGGTGGCTTTGGTATCGGAGATATTCATGGCACTTCCTTCTTGGATGCGAATTTAATATAAAAATACGGACTGCGCTTCGAGCTTGCCGCGCACACCGCCACTACGCTTGCCGCAGCCGCACCAGCAAGGCGTGCACGTTGGGCAGATCGACCTCGCCTTCAGGCTCGCGGCGCGCCAGGATCAGGTCCAGCAGCGGCTGGTCAGCCAGATCGAGCAGCCGGGTCAGGGCATCGACATCGTCGTCGCTCAGGTCGTCGCCATGGGCGTCGAGAAAGCGTGTCAGGATCAGGTCGTTTTCCAGCAGCCCCCGGCGGCTGCGCCAGCGCAAGCGGGTGCGATTGGCCGGGTCGGATTGATGCGTAGTCGCGTTCGTTGTCACTCTTGAGTCCGATCTTGGGTCAACATCATACTCCGCCTGCCCTGCTTCGACAGTACGGTAGTAATACTGTAGTTAGTGCAACTGTTCTAGATCCGCAGGCCTAGACCGCGCGGCGTACCATCAGTTCCTTGATCTTGCCGATGGCCTTGTTCGGGTTTAAGCCCTTCGGACAGACATCGACGCAATTCATGATCGAATGGCAGCGGAACAGGCGGTACGGGTCTTCCAGGTTGTCGAGACGCTGGGCGGTCGCCTCGTCGCGCGAATCGGCGATGAAACGGTACGCTTGCAGCAGGCCGGCGGGACCGACGAACTTGTCCGGATTCCACCAGAACGACGGGCACGACGTCGAGCAGCAGGCGCACAGGATGCACTCGTACAGGCCGTCGAGCTCTTCGCGCTCGGTGGGGGTCTGCAGGCGTTCTTTTTCAGGACGGATCGAATCGTTGATCAGGTAAGGCTTGATCGAATCGTACTGCTTGAAGAACTGCGTCATGTCGACGATCAGGTCGCGGATCACCGGCAAACCTGGCAGCGGACGCAGCACGATCGGCTGGGTCAGTTCGTTCAGGTTGGTGGTGCAGGCCAGGCCGTTCTTGCCATTGATGTTCATGGCGTCCGAGCCGCAGACGCCCTCGCGGCACGAGCGGCGCAGCGACAGCGAATCGTCGACGTCCGACTTGATGCGCTGCAAAGCGTCGAGCAGCATCTTGTCGTTGTCTTGCAGCTCGACCGTGACGTCCTGCATGTACGGCTTGGCGTCGGTGTCCGGATCGTAACGGTAGATTTTCAGTTTTACGGTGCGTGTCATGTTCTGACCTTAGAAAGTACGTGGTTTCGGCTTGAAGGTATCGACCGTCAGCGGCTTGGTGATGACCGGCTTGTACTCGAGGCGATTGCCCTCGGAGAACCACAAGGTGTGCTTCATCCAGACATCGTCGTCGCGGGTGGGGAAATCGCTCTGCGCGTGGGCGCCGCGCGATTCCTTGCGTGCCAGTGCCGAGGTGATGGTGGCCTTGGCCGTTTCGATCAGGTTGTCGAGCTCGAGCGCTTCGACGCGCGCCGTGTTGAACACCTTCGATTTGTCCTTGAAGGCGACGTGCTTGCGGCGCTCGTCGAGCAGCATGATGGCGTCGTAGCCCTGCTGCAGCAGCTCGGTGGTGCGGAACACGCCGCAGTATTTCTGCATGGCGGCGCGGATGGCGTTGGCGACGTCCTGCACTTTTTCCGTGCCTTTCGAGTCTTCCAGCGCGTTCAGGCGGTTCATGGCGAAATCGGCAGCGCCGGCTGGCAGCGGCTTGTTCTCTTTGGCCTTCAGGTTCGAGGCCACCACGTGGTTGCCGGCGGCGCGGCCGAACACCACCAGGTCGAGCAGCGAGTTGGTGCCCAGGCGGTTGGCGCCGTGCACCGAGACGCAGGCGCACTCGCCGATGGCGTACAGACCGTTGACGACGGCGACGGGGTTGCCATCTTTCGGCGAGACCACCTGGCCATGGATGTTGGTGGGGATACCACCCATCTGGTAGTGAATCGTCGGCACGACGGGGATCGGTTCCTTGGTGGCGTCGACGTTGGCGAACTTGTGGCCGATTTCCAGGATCGACGGCAGGCGCTTGGCGATGGTGTCGGCGCCGATGTGACGCAGGTCGAGCAGCACGTGGTCCTTGTTGGGACCGCAGCCACGGCCTTCCTTGATTTCCTGGTCCATCGAACGCGAGACAAAGTCGCGCGGCGCCAGGTCTTTCAGGGTCGGCGCGTAACGCTCCATGAAGCGCTCGCCGTTGCTGTTGATCAGGATGCCGCCTTCGCCGCGCACGCCTTCGGTGATCAGGACGCCCGCGCCGGCCACGCCGGTGGGGTGGAACTGCCAGAATTCCATGTCCTGCAGGGGCAGGCCGGCACGTGCCGCCATGCCCATGCCGTCGCCGGTGTTGATGAAGGCGTTGGTCGAGGCGGCGAAAATACGTCCCGCGCCGCCGGTGGCCATGATGGTGGTCTTCGCTTCGAGGATCATGCACTCGCCCGTTTCCATCTCGAGGGCGACGACGCCGATGACGTCGCCGTCGGCGTCGCGGATCAGGTCGAGGGCCATCCATTCAACGAAGAAATGGGTGCGGGCGCGGACGTTGCGCTGGTACAGGGTGTGCAGCAGGGCGTGACCGGTGCGGTCGGCCGCGGCGCAAGCGCGCTGGACGGGCTTTTCACCGAAGTTGGCCGTGTGGCCGCCGAACGGGCGCTGATAAATGGTGCCATCGGGATTGCGGTCGAAAGGCATGCCGAAGTGTTCGAGTTCGTACACGACTTTCGGCGCTTCGCGGCACATGAATTCGATCGCATCCTGGTCGCCCAGGTAGTCGCCACCCTTGACGGTGTCGAACATGTGCCAGTACCAGTCGTCCTCGCTCATATTGCCCAGCGAGGCGCCGATGCCGCCCTGCGCTGCCACCGTGTGCGAGCGGGTCGGGAAGACCTTCGACAGCACGGCCACGTTCAGGCCCGCTTCGGCCAGTTGCAGCGACGCGCGCATGCCCGAGCCGCCGGCGCCGATGATGACCGCGTCGAAGCGGCGGGTAGGGATTGCAGTTCTGCTTGCAGTTTTGGTGGCTGCCACGATTACACGCTCCAAAGAATTTGTACGGCCCATGCGGCGCAAACGACGAGCCACACGATGCTGATGATTTGCAGGGTCAGACGCAGGCCGACGGCCTTGACGTAGTCCATCCAGATGTCGCGCACGCCGACCCAGGCGTGGAAGAACAGGCCGGCCAGGGTGACGAGACTGAACAGTTTGAACCACTGGCGGGCGAACAGCCCGGCCCAGCCTTCATAGGTGAAATTCTGGCCCGTCAGGAAGGCGATCAGCAAGGTGGCCGTGTAGAGCACCATGATGACGGCGGTGACGCGCTGGGCCAGCCAGTCGCGCAGGCCGTAATGGGCGCCCACGACCAGGCGCTTGGGGCCGACATTGCTGCCGTCGTTGTGATTGTTTGCCACGTTGAGGTCAGCCATCTCAGAACACTCCAAACAATTTGAGGGCGGTGATAAAAGTCAGCAGCAGGCTGATCACCAGGACGGTGGCAGCGCTCTGGCGCGAGGAATTTTTCTCGATGCCGATGTGCATGTCCATGAACAGGTGACGTACGCCGGCGCAGAAGTGGTGGAAGTAGCCCCACAGCAGGCCCAGCGTCACCAGCTTGACCAGCGGGTGCGCCATGATGGCGGCGAAATATTTAAAGGTGTCTTCCGACAGCAAGCTCTGCTGCAGCATGTACAGGATCACCGGCAGGCCGGCGAACATGATGAAGCCGCTGATACGGTGCAGGATCGAAACGATACTGGCCAGGGGCATGCGGTAATTGCCCAACTCGGTAACGTGAATGTTACGGAATTGCGGCCGCTGTTTTTTTGGAGCCTCTCTCACGGCTTCGGACATCAAACACCTCCATTGAAACTACAGACAAATGTAAAAACCGCTATTTTCGATGATTTGTTGTACTGCAACAATATCAAATTACCGAATCCTGAAAATTCTGTCCTACTTATGCACGTTATTGCATAAACCTATACACAACACCCCGCATTTTAATCCCGCACGGATTTTCCTGCTGCCCGCTGAGCGGCCCCTGGTCCGGCCCTGCTCTCCTATACAAAAGCCGATCGGCCCGTTTTGCTGCAGCGCGCTGCCCCGCGTTTGAAACGCCTCACTTGCACCAGTGCAAGCAGTGCCCGTTCAGGAAAGGTCATTCTGATAATGGTGATGCAAGGTCAGGTACAGGCCGCGGCGTAATTCGACCGCCTTGTCGCCGTACGTGAACGACACCCGCTCGGCCTGCAGCAGGGGGGTACCGGCTGCCACGCCGAGCCATTCGGCCGCATCGGCCCCGGCGCCGACGGCGCGCAGCTTTTCGGCGGCGCGGATCATGCGGGTGCCAAATTCAGACTCGAACAGGCCGTACATGGGGCCCTTGTACTGGTCGATGCGCTCGGCGGTGAGGCCCTTGAAGATGGCGCCCGGCAGCCATAACTCCTCGAGGATGGTGGGGGCGCCGTCGAACGACATCAGGCGCTTGATGTACACCACCGCGTCGCCCGACTTCAGGTCGAGCAGCGCCGCCACGTCCGGCGGCGCGCGCAGGCGGCGAACATCGATGATGGTGTTGTCGGGATGGTGCGGCACGCCGGCGTCCGGCATCAGCTTGAGAAAGCGGAAGTGGGCGCGCTCTTCATGGTGGGTGGCGACAAAGGTGCCCTTGCCTTGGCGCCGCAGCACCAGGTTTTCCGCAGCGAGCTCGTCGATCGCCTTGCGCACCGTGCCCTGGCTAACCTTGAAGCGCCCCGCCAGCTCCACTTCGCTGGGCATCATCTCGCCCGGCTTCCACTCGCCCGCCTGCAACGACTGGGTCAGCAAGGCCTTGATCTGCTGGTAGAGCGGGCTGAAGGTGGGCAGACTGGCACCGGCTGGGGCCGCAGTCCCGGTGGGGCTGCTGGCGTCGTCGGCACCCGGGAATGGGAGGGAAGTCATAGACCACTATTGCACCACAATTGCCCACCGCAGTCTAGTGAAAACAGGAAAAGTTATATGTCTTATATAAGACATATGATATAAATTGACAGTTGCGCCGCAGGGGCCTACACTCGCGGTCGATCCGCCTTGCGCGCCCCGCCGACGCGTATCGACGGCAGTCCCGACGGGCGCTGGTACGCGCTGCGCGCCGCCCCCCACCGCGGTGCTGGCGGCGACGACAATGACAGGCGCGCGCAGGGGATTTTGGTATGATGTTTGTTTTCCCGGACCGGCGGCGGCAGCGCACTTGGAGCTGGCGCGGGCGCCATGCACGGCGCATCGGCGGATTCGACTGTTTTCTTTCCCACTTTGGAGATTTTCATGGCTAATACCCCACTGCGCATTGCTGTCACCGGCGCTGCCGGCCAGATCGGCTATTCCCTGCTGTTCCGCATCGCCAATGGCGACATGCTCGGTAAAGACCAGCCCGTCATCCTGCAACTGCTGGAAATCGCCGACGAGAAAGCCCAGAAAGCGCTCAAGGGCGTGATGATGGAAATCGATGACTGCGCCTTCCCCCTGCTGGCCGGCATGACCGCCCACAGCGATCCCCTGACCGCCTTCAAGGATGCCGATTTCGCCCTGCTGGTTGGCGCCCGCCCACGTGGCCCCGGCATGGAACGCAAGGACCTGCTCGAAGCGAACGCCCAGATCTTCACCGTGCAAGGCAAGGCACTCGACGCGGTCGCCTCGCGCAACGTCAAAGTGCTGGTGGTGGGCAATCCTGCCAACACCAACGCCTACATCGCCATGAAATCGGCACCATCGCTGCCGGCGAAAAACTTCACCGCCATGCTGCGCCTGGACCACAACCGCGCCCTGTCGCAAGTGGCTGCCAAGACGGGCAAGCCGGTCGCATCGATCGAAAAAATGGCCGTCTGGGGCAACCACTCGCCGTCCATGTACGCCGACTACCGCTTCGCCACCATCGATGGCGCCTCCGTCAAGGACCTGATCAACGACGACGCCTGGAACCGCGACACCTTCCTGCCAACCGTGGGCAAGCGTGGCGGCGCCATCATCGAAGCGCGCGGCCTGTCGTCGGCTGCCTCGGCCGCCAACGCCGCCATCGACCACATGCACGACTGGCACCTGGGCACCGCCGGCAAATGGACCACCATGGGCATCCCTTCGGACGGCTCCTACGGCATCCCGAAAGACACCATGTTCGGCTTCCCCGTCACCGTTGAAAACGGCGAATACAGCATCGTGCAAGGCCTGCCAATCGACGACTTCTCGCAAGAGCGCATCAACCTGACGCTCAAGGAACTGACCGAAGAGCGTGACGGCGTCGCCCACCTGCTGGCCTAAGTTGTAACTGGCGCACACCGTGGCGGAAACTCTTCCACCTGGTCGCCAAACGCGCCGTGCCGCCCCGAGCGGCACGGACGCGCTTGATCCCGCAATGACCACACCCGCTTCGAGCATGCATCCGTCCAGCGTCCTGTTCCAGGGCAAGCGCCAGCCCTTGTTGTTGCCAGCCTGCGATCACTACGCCGGTTCGAGCAAGCTGATGCGCAAGTCGATGGCATTGCAGGAAGAGCTCGGTCCCGTGTTTGACATCACCTTCGATTGCGAAGACGGCGCCGCCACCGGCACCGAGCTGGAACACGCACGCCTGGTCGCCGAGCTGATCAACAGCTCCGGCAACCGCTTCGACCGCATCGGCGCGCGCGTGCACGACCCCCGCAGCCCCCATTTCGCCGCTGACGTCGCCACCATCATGGGCGCCGCCGCCGCCCGCCTCGCCTACCTGGTGATCCCCAAGGTCGACAGCGTCTCCGACGTCAGAAAAGTCATCGAGTTCGTCAACCGCCATGCCCACGCTGGCGGCCACACGCGACTCATTCCCATCCACGTACTCATCGAAACCCACGGCGCGCTGCACGACGCCTGGGACATCGCCGCCTTGCCGCAGGTCGAGTGTCTGTCGTTCGGCATCATGGATTTCGTGTCCGCCCATTACGGCGCCGTGCCGGCTGCCGCCATGCGCACGCCCGGCCAGTTCACCCACCCGCTGGTGGTGCGCGCCAAGCTCGACATCGCCGCCGCCTGCCATGCCCATGGCAAGGTGCCTTCTCACAATGTGACCACCGACATCCGCGATACCGCCGTCGTCGCCAACGACGCCACCCGCGCCGGCGGCGAATTCGGTTATACGCGCATGTGGAGCATTCACCCCGATCAAATCAAGCCGATCGTCAAGGCCTTCACGCCGCGACTGTCGGAAGTGAACGAAGCTGCCGCCATCCTCAACGAGGCCATGCAGGCGAACTGGGGCCCCATTTCCCAGCATGGCCGCCTGCATGATCGCGCCAGCTACCGTTATTACTGGACCGTCCTGCAGCGCGCCAAACTGGCTGGCCTGGGCTTGCCCGAAGCCGCCATGGCCCTGCTGACGCCTGCCGCCCCCTTACCGGACCCCAATCCATGTTCCTGACCCTGAAAAAAACCCTGCTCGCCGCCAGCCTCGCGCTCGTCGCCGCCGGCCTGTGCAGCGCACCGGCCGCCATGGCTGCCGAGAAAAAAGTCGTCGAGAAAAAAGTCGTCGACAAAAAAATTGCCGACAAGAAGACCCCGGCGAAAACGCGCGCCCACGAAAAAGCCGTCAAGGCCGATGAAGAAGCCGGCCCGTCCGAAGCGGACGAGGGCGACACCGTCAGCACCGACTATCGCTGTGAACTGGGCAACACGCTGACCATCTTCCAGCATGCCGACGACGATACCCACATCGCCCTGCGCTGGAAAAAACGCATCCACCGGCTCGACAAGGTGGGCACCACCACCGGCGCCCAGCGCTACCAGAACGCCACGTTCGGCCTGATCTGGATCGGCATCCCCTCGAAAGGCATGCTGCTCGACGCCAAGCTGAACCGCCAACTGGCCAACGAATGCAAGAATGCCGACCAGGAGCGGGGCGAACTGGCCATCAAGCCGGTCATCCGCTCGACCGACATGCCGTCGTCCAAGGTGATCGAAAAAATCGAGCCGATCGTGCCGGTCGACAAGCAGCCATTGCCGGCGCCAGTTGGCAAGTGATCGGCCGTCATCAAGTAATTACACCAAGAAAGCCCATCCAGAACACCGGGTCCAACGTCGCAGCACCTGCAATAACAAACACCACTGAAGGAGAGGTCATGTCCCGCAACACCCTGAACACGCTCAAGGATTTCAAACTATCGGCTGGCAAAAAAGGCCAGTTTTACTCGCTTCCGGCGCTGGAAAAAAGCCTGGGCGTGAACATCTCGCGCCTGCCGGTTTCGATCCGTATCGTGCTCGAGTCCGTGCTGCGCAACTGCGACGGCAAGAAGGTCACGGAAGAACACGTGCGCCAGCTGGCGAACTGGGCGCCGAACGGCGATCGCACCGACGAGATTCCTTTCGTCGTCGCCCGCGTGGTGCTGCAGGACTTCACCGGCGTGCCCCTGCTGGCCGACCTGGCCGCGA
This sequence comes from Massilia sp. DWR3-1-1, assembly GCF_049898325.1. Taxonomy (NCBI): domain Bacteria; kingdom Pseudomonadati; phylum Pseudomonadota; class Betaproteobacteria; order Burkholderiales; family Oxalobacteraceae; genus Massilia; species Massilia sp. DWR3-1-1. Next base: position 68,868 of record NZ_JAFCXL010000021.1, read on the forward strand.
TGCGCAACGTCGCCCACAAGATGGGCATCAACCCAAAAAATATCGAGCCGCTGGTGCCGGTCGACCTCGTCGTCGACCACTCCGTCACCATCGACCATTTCCGTGAAAAAGGCGCACTCGACCTGAACATGAAACTGGAATTCTCGCGCAACAACGAGCGCTACCAGTTCATGAAATGGGGCATGCAAGCCTTCGACACCTTCGGCGTGGTCCCGCCGGGCTTTGGCATCGTCCACCAGGTCAACCTCGAGTACCTGGCGCGCGGCGTGCACAAGCAGGAAAACACGTATTACCCTGACACCCTGGTGGGCACCGACTCGCACACCACCATGATCAACGGCATCGGCGTGGTCGGCTGGGGCGTGGGCGGCATCGAAGCCGAAGCGGGCATGCTGGGCCAGCCCGTCTACTTCCTCACCCCCGACGTCATCGGCGTGCACCTGCAAGGCCAGCTGCGCGAAGGCTGCACCGCCACCGACCTGGTGCTGACGATCACCGAACTGCTGCGCAAGGAAAAAGTCGTCGGCAAGTTCGTCGAGTTCTTCGGCGAAGGCACCGCGTCGCTGTCGCTGACGGACCGCGCCACGATCGCCAACATGGCCCCCGAATACGGCGCCACCATGGGCTTCTTCCCGGTCGACGACGCCACCGTCGAATACTTCCAGGGCACCGGCCGCACCGAGGACGAAATCACCGCCTTCCAGAATTACTACAAGGCGCAGGGCATGTACGGCATCCCGCAAGCGGGCGACATCGATTACACCCGCATCGTCACGCTTGACCTGGCCACCGTCACGCCATCGCTGGCGGGACCGAAGCGTCCGCAGGACCGTATCGAACTGGGCAACGTCAAGTCGAACTTCGCCGAACTGTTCTCGAAGCCGACCACGGAAAACGGCTTCAACAAGCTGGCCGCCGACCTGACCCACACCTACACCACCAGCAATGGCGTGAACGTGAAAAACGGCGATGTGCTCATCGCCGCCATCACCTCGTGCACCAACACCTCGAACCCGAGCGTGATGCTGGCCGCCGGCCTGCTGGCGAAAAAAGCCGTCGAAGCGGGCCTGACGGTCGCGCCGCACATCAAGACCTCGCTGGCCCCTGGCTCGCGCGTCGTCACCGAGTACCTGACCGCCGCCGGCCTGCTGCCGTACATGGAGCAACTGGGCTTTGGCGTGACCGCCTACGGTTGCACCACCTGTATCGGCAATGCCGGCGACCTGACGCCGGAAATGAACGCGGCCATCACCGACAACGACATCGTCGCCTCGGCTGTGCTGTCGGGCAACCGTAACTTCGAAGCGCGGATCCACCCGAACATCCGTTCGAACTTCCTCGCCTCGCCACCGCTCGTGGTCGCCTACGCCATCGCCGGCAACATGTCGAAAGACCTGATGACGGAACCGGTCGGCAAGGGCACCGACGGCCGCGACGTCTACCTGGGCGACATCTGGCCCACCTCGAAAGAAGTGGCCGCCATGATGAAGTTCGCCATGAACGCCAGCGTCTTCAAGAGCAACTACGCCGACGTCAAGAACGCCCCCGGCGAACTGTGGGAAAAAGTCACCACCGTCGAAGGCCAGGTCTACAACTGGCCCACCTCGACCTACATCGCCGAGCCGCCATTTTTCGACAACTTCACCATGGTGCCGACCGCGGCCGCCACCCGCATCACGGGCGCCCGCGCGCTCGGCGTGTTCGGCGACTCGATCACCACCGACCACATCTCGCCGGCCGGTTCGATCCAGGAAAACGGTCCTGCAGGCAAATGGCTCAAGGCCAAGGGCGTGCTCAAGGCCGATTTCAACTCCTACGGCTCGCGCCGTGGCAACCATGAAATCATGATGCGCGGCACCTTCGCCAACGTCCGTATCAAGAACCGCATGATCCCGGCCAAGGCCGACGGTTCCGCGGTCGAAGGCGGCATCACCATTCACCAGCCGTCGGGCGAGCAGATGTCGATCTACGACGCGGCCATGCAGTACGTCGATGCCGGCGTGCCGACCATGGTGTTCGGTGGCGAAGAGTACGGTACGGGCTCGTCGCGCGACTGGGCTGCCAAGGGCACCCAGCTGCTGGGCGTGAAAGCGGTCATCACCCGCTCGTTCGAACGGATCCACCGCTCGAACCTGGTGGGCATGGGCGTGTTGCCTCTGCAATTTATTGGCGACGACAGCGTGCAGACGCTCAACATCACCGGCAATGAAATCTTCGACTTGCGCGGTCTGGAAGGCGAGATCAAGCCGCAACAGCTGGCCACGCTGGTCATTCACCGTGCCAACGGCGATGTCCAGGAAGTGACGGTCCTGCTGCGTATCGATACGCCGATCGAAGTCGACTACTACAAGCACGGCGGCATCCTGCCATTCGTGCTGCGTCAGTTGCTGGCAGCGTAATGAGCCGCTAGCGTCAACGCACTGATCAAACGCCGGGTTCGTCCGGCGTTTTTTTTGGCCCCCCGCTTGCGCGATGCGCAGCGCTTGCGCGATGGGTGGGGCCGAATCAACTACAATACGTGATCAAGGTAGCAAAGCTGCGCCAAGCAAACAGGCTATGTCGTTTTCATCGCTTCACTTTACTTAATTCAATAGCCATGCGTCGTCCATTCAAAGCTTCCCCTCCCCGGCTGTCCGCTGAAGCCCAGCGCCTCATCGCCCTGTCCTCGTCCCTCTCGCAGTCGGGCAGCCGCCTGGAAGAGCGCGTGCTCGAGCAGCAGCTCGAACTGAGCCTGCAAAAACTGCTTAAAACGGGGCACCAGGACACCATCGACAACACCCTCAACAGCCTGTTCAAGGACGATATCAACGCCTACGACGTGCTGCTGGAAAACGCTGAAGCGGTCAGCGAATCGTCGACCATGACGGAGCTGGTCGACGGCGTCGAAACCGCCTGGCAGGCGCTGCTGGTGGCCGCGCCGGTGCTGGCCTGGACGCGCTTCTCCATCGGTTCAGGCAATATTCCCGGCGACTTGTTGACCACCCTGTCGGCCCATTTCGGCGCCCACCTGCTGGCTGGCAACACCCGCCTGGCCGTGGCGCCGCACCTGTTTTCAATCGATCAATTGCCGCACACCCACGCCGAAGCCTACGCGATGACGCACAAGCTGGCCCAGGCCGCCTTCAAGGGCAGCGCAGTCAAGCCCACGCCACGCCAGGCGGAAACGGCGCCCTTCCTGGCCGACACCCGCTACCTGCTGGGCGTGGTGGTGGCGCCGAAAGGCGCACCGATTTTCCGCTGGCAGGAGCCGGAACACCTGTCCCGTTTCGCCGACGAGCGCAGCGCGGCGCTGGCCCAGTGGCGCGAGCAGGCCACCCCCACCTTCACCCGGCTGTTGCCCGGCTGCGGGGTCGAACTGCTGCTGCCTGAAGCCTATTATGTGGCCTGCCGCGAAGCCGACAAGCGCATCCGCCCCGTCTCGATCCGCGCCGCCGTGCACTATCTGACCCACACCCTGTCGATCGAGCCGAGCGACCTGCGCGCCGTGGTGGCCGGTTTCGGCGAGGAACATGCCGATGGCCAGGTCGACGAATACCGCGTGGGCTTTACCTTGCGCCAGGAAGCGGACGTCATGTACGGCATCGTCTGGCCCCTGTACGGCCAGGAAGACGAAGACGGCACCCCGGTGGAAGGTCTGGCGGCGCTGGGACTGGGCCTGGACGAGAATCAGAAAACCCCCGTCGACGACATCGTCGCCTGCCTGAACGAAGCGGGCATCACTCACATCAAGAAGCACAGCGAGCGTTACGTCACCGAGTTCTGCGACGATTGCGGCGCGCCCCTGTTTGCCGATCCAGCAGGCGAGCTGGTGCATCCGGAAATGCCGGACGACGCGCCGGCGGGCACTGAACACTTTCATTGAACACCAGCAGGGGCTGATCAGCGCTCAGCGCTGGCCAGCCCCTGCTGCGTGCCCGGCGGACTTTTACCAGGTCGTAAAAGGCTTCTTCACCAGGCTGGAGTTGTAGTAACGCGCGTCGACGGTGACCTCGGCGCCGATCCATGCCGGCTTCTCGAACGCCTCATCCTCTGAGGCGAGCTCGATCTCCGCGACAAGCAGTCCCGCATTGACCCCGGAGAATTCATCGACCTCCCAGGTATGCCCGGCCACCGCGATGCGCCGGCGCACCTTCTCCACCAGCGGTTGCTCGCACAGCGCCAGCAATTGCTCGGCATCGGCCAGCGGCACGGGATACTCCCACTCACCCCGTGTTGCGCCCACGCTCTGCCCCTTGATGGTGAGATACGCGTGCTCTCCCTCGATGCGCACGCGTACCACGCGCGCCTTGTTCGACGACAGATACCCCTGGCGCATCGGCACGGCCGTGCCCAGCGTGCGCCAGGCATCGCCAAGCAGCAAAAACTTGCGCTCGATTTCGACGCCCATGGGATTAATCGAGCGACTGCAGGATCGGCTGCAGCATCGCCGCGCCCAGCGCGCTGCTGCGCGCGCCATTCCAGCCCGTCCGGGCATCCGGCAGGTCGGCATTGTCCTTGAACGGCATTTCCAGCGTCAGCGACAGGCAACGGTAGGTGTGGCCGATGAATTTCGACGCCAGGGTCAGCATGTCGGCGTTGTACTTGCTGGCGGCATAACCGACCGCCTTTTGAAAGTCGGGAGTCGCGGCGATGTAGCGGTCGATGAAGGCCGCTTGCCGTTCGGCGCGCTCGGCCGTGAAATCGGCCAGCATTTCGTTACCGGCGACAAAGTTATACGGCAGCGCTTCGTCGCCGTGGATGTCGAAAAACATGTCGCAACCAGTTTCCGCGATCTTGGCCTTGACGCACAGCACTTCCGGGCTGCGTTCCAGCGTGGGCGTCATCCATTCGCGGTTCAGGTTGGCGCCGGCGGCATTGGTGCGCAGGTTGCCGCGGTAGGCGCCATCCGGGTTCATATTCGGCACAATGTAGAACACGGCGCGCTGCAGCAGTTTGCGGGCGGTGGGGCTGGCGTCGTCGAGCAAGGCGTCGATCATGCCCTCAACGAACCATTCGGCCATGGTTTCGCCCGGATGCTGGCGGGCGATGACCCAAATCTTTTTCTCGGCCGCTTCGTCGCCGATCACCACCAGGTTCATATCGCGCCCTTCGACGGTCGAGCCGATGTCGCACACGCGGGCCAGGGGATTTTCCGCGATTTCACCGAGCAGGCGCAGGTGACGCTCCCACGAATAAGGCTCGAAGTAGGCGTAATAGATGCTGTCGAGTTCCGGCGTGTGCTGGACGGTCATCACCTGGCCATCGAAACTGGTGGGCACGCGGAACCAGGTTTCCGTGTCATAGCTGGCCGCCACCTGGTAGCCCTCGAAACCTTGCGGATACGTGGCCTGGCCCGCATTGAGAAAGCGCAGCGTGCACGCCAGGTCGCGCGCGCCTTGCAAGCGGAAATGAAACCACTGGTGGATATCGGCATGCGAATCGCTGCGCAACTTCAGATCGATGCGCGCGGCGCTGTCGATGCTGACGACCTCGATGGAACCGGCATCGAATACCTGGCTGATTTTAATGGTCATGGGCGGCACTTGTAGGCAATGAAACGGTGGTCGAGACGGCGCGCCGGCTCCGGCGGCGCCGCGCTGCGGGCGGCAACACTCAGGCGTCGAGGTTCATCAAATCGTCGTGATAATGGCCCATGATCTGGCGCAACAGTTCAACATTGGACGGATCGAGCAGCAGGACCAGGCCCGGCTTGCGATCGAGTTCGAAAGTCATGCGTATGGCTCTTGGAAACTCTTTGCACTGCACGGTGAAGGCGCGCGGCGTCGTTGGATCGTCCCAGTCAAACTGGGTGATTTGTGGCGGCAGCGGCGGCTGCGGCAAATGGGGATCCTGGTTGGCGGGAATGTGCTCCAGCAGCCAGAACACCATGCTGGCGGGGATGATCAGGCAAGAGTCCTTGCCGCCCACGTAGGAAAATTTCGCCAACAACAGGTTGCCTACAGGATCGCATGACATGGCCATGCTTTTGACTTGACGGATTAGCGCTGGTTTCACCACAAAATTCCCCGCATGAGATAAAAAAGACGATCGAACAAACAAAGATACGATTACAAAAAAACGCGTCGATTCTACCCCATTCGCAGGGTTTGCTGGGTCAAAACAGGGTCGCTCGCGCGCTTGGGCGCGCACAAACGCGCGCGCAGAGGAGACGTGACCGGCACCGGCGCCAACGCTTGCGCCAACACTTGCGTCAACACCAGCGCCAGGCATGCCAAGCCGCGTGCACGCAGCGGCACCCAGATAGCCGCACCGGGCCGCCGCCGCACTTACGTTGCGGCGGGACTCGACGCTGCCTGCTGCGCTGTTTTACGACTGCTTGTTGCCTTCACTGGCGCGGCTCTTGCCTGCCTGCGCCCCGCCCGTGCTGCTCGAGGCGGCCCGTTGGCCCGTCTCGGCCGACTGGCGGTTGCCGTGACTCATGCTGCCAGCGCGGCGCGCCTCTTCTGACGTGAATTCGTGCGCCGTGCCCTTCTGGTGGGCCGCCTTGCCCCCCTCGCTGGCGATTTCGCGCTGACGCGCCGGGTCCATCGAGGCGAAGCCCCGGTTTTTCGTGCTGCCCTGGCTGGCCCCTTCCTTGCCGGACTGTTTGTTGCCTTTGTCTTGGTTGCTCGTTGCCATGATGACCTCCATCGAATGTGATCCATGCCCTGCAATGCAAGAGACAAGGGCCTCTTGCCACCGCTCACTATGCCGATGAGTGAGCGGCGCCACTCCATCTTAGGCAGCGTTACGCACTTGAGCTATAGGACACAGGTCGCGCCGCGTGTAGGACTAGAGGAGGGGAAAAGTTCTCATCGTCAATACCACGGGGCGCGGTCGATCGCCCGCGTCAGCGCTGGTCCTACACGACTGCCCGCCCTCTTCCTATTCTGTGCAAACTGATCGGCGCGCATGATCGGGGTTCAACAGGCGACGGCCACCGTGGCCTGGTCCAACCATCAAGGAGACCAGCATGCATGCAAGCGAGCGCAGCGAAGGCAACAACCAGTCCAGCAACGGCGGCAATGAACTCGACGTCAACTCGGCCCGCGCCGGCACCGTCGACACCGGCGCACAAGCGCTCGGGGGCATCGATCCGCAGCAACCGAACACGGCCACCGGCGGCGACCCCGTCAGCCCGGGCGGCAGCCGCCAGTCGGCGGTGGAAAAAATGAACGACGACACGGGCTTGTCGAACACCGCCAACCGGCCGACCCTGGACCCGGAGCAGGAGCGGCAGGCGCAGCAAAGCAATGTCGGCCGCCGCAGCGACGGCACGCCAGACTGACGGCGCGCCTGGCGGCGCCACCCCGCCTGGCAACCCGCCCGCCGCACTGGCGGGCTTTTTTATGCGCGTGGGGGTTGATGTCCGGTCGCCGCATGCGCACGATTGAGGGCCGGCCAGGCGCACGGCGGCGCAGCAACAGGTATATTGCTTCAAAATATGCAATTTAGTAGCAATTCAACAATTCAACGCTGGAGAAACACCATGAAATGGGAAGGCAATCGCGAAAGCGACAATGTGGAGGACCGGCGCGACGGCGGCGGCGGTGGTGGTGGCGGCTTCAGCTTCGGTGGCGGCTCGATCGGCATCGGCACCATCGCCATCGCGCTGATCGGCTCCTACTTCCTGGGCGTGAGCCCGATGACCATTATCAACGCCATCAGTGGCGGCGGCGCGGTGCCGGTGCAGCAAAGCCAGGCGCCGGCCCAGCGCCCGCCGCCGTCCGACCGCCAGGCCAAGTTCGTCTCGACCGTGCTGGCCGACACCGAAGACGTCTGGACCACCCTGTTCAAGGCGCAGAACGCCCAGTACATCAAGCCGAAACTGGTGCTGTTTACGGGTGCCACCGCCACCGCCTGTGGCACGGGCAGTACCGCCTCCGGCCCGTTTTATTGCCCCGGCGACCAGAAAGTCTATATCGACCTGGCCTTCTACCGCCTGATGCAGGAGCGCTTTCACGTGTCGAGCGAGTTTGCCCAGGCGTACGTGATCGCCCATGAAGTGGGGCACCACGTCCAGCATCTGCTCGGCATCGATGAGCAGGTGGCCGCCGCCCGCCAGCGCGGCAGCGAGCGCCAGGCCAATGCCATGTCGGTCAAGCTCGAACTGCAGGCCGACTGCTTCGCCGGGGTCTGGGCCTTCCACGCCAACCAGGCCCGCAGCATCCTCGAGCAGGGCGACGTGGACGGCGCGCTGGCGGCCGCCACGGCCATCGGCGACGACACCCTGCAACGCCAGTCGCAAGGTCAGGTGGTGCCCGATTCGTTCACCCACGGCACCTCCGCGCAGCGCGTGCGCTGGTTCAGCAAGGGTCTCGAATCGGGCCAACTGAAACAGTGCGACACCTTCGGCGGCCAGGCGCTGTAAGCACGCCGTCCGGTCCGGCCTGGCAGTGGGGGCCAGGCGGGCGCGCTGATTTTTGTCAACAAACTACAATTGTCCATGACAATTTTTAGCGAGTATTCCATGCGCAAGACCCGATCGAGCCTGTACGTGCTCGCTGCCGCCGTCGCCGCCGTTGGCGGCCTGGTCGCCTGCTCTCCCTTGACCGCCATCAACGCCCTGTCGCCCGCCGGCAGCACCGACACCAGCACCGATATTGCCTACGGCATCGGGGCGCGCCTGAAACTGGACGTGTACCGCCCCGCCAGGCCCGCCGCCGGCGCGCCGGTGGTGGTGTTCTTTTACGGCGGCAACTGGAATTCGGGCCAGCGCAAGGATTACGCCTTTGTCGGCCGCGCCCTCGCCTCGCGCGGCATCGTCGCCGTGATCCCCGATTACCGGCTCTATCCGCAGGTACGCTATCCCGATTTCCTCGACGACTCGGCGCAAGCGGTGGCCTGGGTGGCGCAACACATCGGCGCCTACGGTGGCGATGCGAACAGCCTGTTCGTGATGGGCCACAGTGCCGGCGCCTACAACGCCGCCATGGTGGCGCTGGACAGCCGCTGGCTGGGCAAGCAGGCCAGTTCGCCCGCCATCCTGGCCGGCTGGATCGGCCTGGCCGGCCCCTACGACTTCCTGCCGATCGAAAACGCCGCCGCCAAGCCCGTGTTTCATTTCCCCAATACCCCCCTTGAGTCGCAGCCGGTCAATCACCTGGACGGCAAAAAACTGCCGGCCTTGCTGATTGCGGCGAACAAGGACACTCTCGTCAATCCCGTGCGCAACACGGGTGGCCTGGCCACCCGCTTGCGCGAACGTGGCGTGCCCGTCACCGAGATTTATTATGACGGCGTCAGCCACACCACCCTGGTCGGCTCGATCGCCGCGCCCTTGCGCGGCCTGGCGCCGACACTCGATGCCATCGATCAGTTCGTGCACAAGAACGCAAGTTTGAGCAAAGTCCAAGCAATGTAAGCTGGGCGGAACCGCCACCCCTCAAGTCGTTCTAACTGGCGTGACTGACGACGACAGGGAGCGGCCGTGGCGAACGCGAACGACGGGGGCGTATCAGCACCGGCATCGGCACCGGCGTCGGCGCCACTGCCGGCGGCCATCTCGGTGGTGGTCACTAGCAGCGGCGAGCTCGACCAGCTCGACCGCAGCCTCGACGCGCTGGTGCGACAGGATCTGCCGGCCCGCTACGACATCATCGTCGTCGACGACGAGCCCGATCCCGCAAAAGGGCGCATGGTGGCGCAGTGGGCCAGCCGCGGCGGCAGCCATGGCGCCGCGTTGCGCTATTTGCCCAATCAGGGCGAGCGGCACGGCCCGGCCGTGGCGCGCAACCTGGGCTGGCAGGCGGCCGACGCGCCCATTGTCGCCTTCACCAGCGACGAGACCGTGGCAGCGGTCGACTGGTTGCGCCAGGCGCTGGCGCCGTTCGCCGTGACGGCGCCAGGGCAGCCGCCCGATGCCGTCGTCGGCAGCGTCGCCTCGACCCTGCCCAAGCACCCCACCGAATTCCAGTTCACGGCGCACCTGCGCGACTGCGGCGAATTCGCCGGCTGCAACTGGTTTTGCCGCCGCAGCGTGCTCGAGCACCTGGGTGGCTTCGACGAGCGCTTTGCCGATGGCGGCGCAGCCGATGCCGACATGCATTTCCGCCTGCTCGAAGCGGGCATCGGCCTGGGCCGGGCGCCGGGTGCCACCGTGGCCCACCCGGTGCCGCCCGCCGGCTGGGGCGCCAGCCTGTCGCAACTGCGCACCCTCAGCGGCGAGGCGCTGCTGTACAAAAAACATCCGCGCCTGTACCGCGAAAAAATTCGCCGCCCGCCCGACTGGCACGACGTCGGCGTGGTCGCCACCCTCGCCCTGGCCCTGTGCGGCCTGTGGCTGCACCACGAAGTACTGGCCGTCGCGGCCGGCGGCACCTGGCTCGTGCTCACCGCCATGCTGTGCATCCGCCGCCTGCGCGACACCGCCAAAACTCCGTCGCATGTCGCCGCCGTGCTGGCCACCTCCGTGTTCCTGCCGCCGGTGGCCCTGTTCTGGCGCCTGGTGGGCGCCGTGCGCCACCGCGTGCGCTACGCGTGATGATCAAAGCCCGCTTCCGATGAAAGCCCTCTTTGTCGTCAGCACGGGCGCGCTCATCGAATTTCACGGCACGCGCTGCACCCTGCGCTGCGGCGCCGGCGTCGGTCTGCGCCTGCTGCACGACGCCGACTTTCGCTTGATCGTGCTCGACGACGGCAACGCCGCCGCCATTGCCAACCATGGCAGCGACAGCGTCGCTGCCGGCCCTGCCCGGCGCGGGCAGCCGGCGGCGCCGTCCCACATGGCCAGCGCCACCATCGTGCCGGCGGGCCGCCTGCACGACAACGGCCGCCGCCGCCGTCTCGGCGACGCGCCGGGCGCGGGCATGGGCGCCCCCCATCATGCAGGCGGCAGTGACGAGCTGCGCCGCCCTGCCGCCCCTGCCGGCGCCGCGCACCTGACGCTGGACCGCCTGGGCGACCTGCTGTTTCGCGAGCAACTGGCCTTGCAGGGCTATTACTGCTGCGACCATGGCATCGCGCATGCGCGGCCGGGGGGCGCGTCAGCCTGCCTGTTCCGGCCACCGCAACCGGGCCTGTTGCTGCAGGCCGCCTTCGATCACGACATCGACCTGGCCACGTCGTGGATGGTGGGCGCCCGCCTCGACGATGTCGAAGCTGGCAACCGCGCCGGCTGCCGCACCGTCTTGCTCGACAATGGCACCGAATCGACCTGGCGGCTGGGACGCTGGCGCGTGCCGACCCGCATCGCGCCCGATCTGTACGGCGCCGCGCGGCTCATTGCCGAGGAAGATGACCGCAAGCGGCGCGCCTGAGGGCAAGAGCGGCCCTTCCTGCCATTTTCGCCTCAGGCAGCGCCCGCCGCCTCCAGTTGCGCCAGCTTCGCCTTCAGGGCCCGCTCTTCGCTCCAGCGCAGCGTTTCATCGCGCACGATGGCAACGATGGCCGAGACGGCGCCGTCGGGCGCATGCAGCATCGCCACCGTGAACGCGATCGACAGCGGCGTGCCTAGCTTGTGCAGGGCCGGCACGCGCAACAGGTCGGTGCCGTAGCGCGTCTGCCCAGTCGCCATGGTCTTGTGGTAACCATCCCAGTGGCGCTGGCGCTGGCGTTCGGGAATGATCAGGTCGAGCGACTGGCCGAGGGCGTCGCTTTCCGTGAAGCCGAAGATGCGCGTGGCCGCCGGGTTCCACACCGTGATGGCGCCGGCGGCGTCGCAGACAATCACGGCATCGCCGAGCGCCTCGACAAACTGGCTGAAATCGATACTGCTGCTCATAATTTTTTCCTTCAATTAATAAATAAACGGCGCACCAAACAACAACGGCGCGTCCCGGCCAAAGCCGCGACGCGCCGCGCAGTCACGGGCGGTTAATTCTCCGCCCCGCTGACCATCAGACCACTTTTTGCTCGTGCAAGGCAGCGATCTGTTCCTGGTTGTAGCCCAGGCTCTCCAGCACTTCGTTGGTGTGCTCGCCCAGCAGCGGCGAACCGGTGATCTCGACGGTGGTGTCGGAGAACTTGATCGGGCTGCCCACGGTGAAGTACTTGCCCCGTTCCTTGTGATCCACTTCGGCGATGGTGCCCGAGGCGCGCAGCGATTCGTCGTTGAGGATCTCTTTCATCGTCAGCACCGGTGCGCAAGGAATGTCGAACTTGCGCAGGATGTCGACCGCTTCGAACTTGGTCTTGTCGGCCAACCACGTTTCGATGACGGCGAAGATGTCGAAAATCTTGTCCTGGCGCGCTGCCGCGGTCATGTAGGCAGGATCGTTGGCCCATTCAGGCTTGCCGATGGCGCGCGTGATCGGCTCCCAGGCGTGACCCTGGATGGTGAAGTAGATGTACGCGTTGGGGTCGGTTTCCCAGCCCTTGCACTTGAGCACCCAGCCTGGCTGGCCGCCACCGCCCGCATTGCCGCCGCGTGGCACGAAGTCGGAAAATTTGCCGTGCGGGTACTGTGGATACTCTTCCAGGTAGCCCACGCGGTCCAGGCGCTGCTGGTCGCGCAGTTTGACGCGGCACAGGTTGAGCACGGAGTCTTGCATCGACACGGCCACCTTCTGGCCCTTGCCCGTCTTGTCGCGGCCGCGCAGGGCGGTCAGGATGCCGATCGCCAGGTGCATGCCGGTGTTCGAGTCACCCAGCGCTGCCGCCGAAATGGTTGGTGGGCCGTCGTCGAAACCCGTGGTCGACGCGGCGCCGCCGGCGCACTGGGCGACGTTTTCGTAGACTTTCAAGTCTTCGTAATGGTGGCCGTCGGAGAAGCCCTTGACGGACGCGACGATCATGCCGGGGTTGAGCGAGTTGATGTGCTCCCAGGTGAAGCCCATGCGGTCGAGCGCGCCCGGACCGAAGTTTTCCACCAGCACGTCCGATTCCTTGATCAGCTTGGTCAAGATTTCCTTGCCGGCAGCGGTCTTGGTGTCCAGGGTCAGCGATTTCTTGTTGCTGTTGAGCATAGTGAAATACAGCGCATCGACACCGGGAATGTCGCGCAGCTGCGAGCGGGTGACGTCGCCCGAACCGGGACGCTCGACCTTGATGACGTCGGCGCCGAACCAGGCCAGCAGCTGGGTGCAGGCAGGGCCCGCTTGCACGTGGGTGAAGTCGATGATCTTGATGCCTTCTAAGGGCTTGTTGCTGATGTTATCGCTCATGTGTGTCTCCTTGGTGTATGCGTGATGTCGTGCGGGTCGCCGGCGCCTTGTGGACGCCGGCTGGTCTGACGAGATTGCTTATTTTTTGCTGGCGGCGCTTTGTGGATTGAGGTTGGTCAGGCGACCGCTTTCGGTGCCCGCGTTCGGATCGATGACCGCGTTGATCAGCGATGGTTTGCCCGAGGCGATCGCTTCGGTCAGGGCGGCCGTCATTTCTTCCGGCGTCGTCACGTTGTAGCCGATGCCGCCAAACGCTTCGATCATCTTGTCGTAGCGGGCGCCCTTGACGAAGGAAGTCACTGGCACGTCGTTCGGCACGTTCGGGTTCAGGTTGGGATCGGTGCCCTTGTAGACGCCGTTGTTATTGAAAATAATCGTCACCACCGGCAGGTCGTAGCGGCAGATCGTTTCCAGTTCCATGCCCGAGAAACCGAAGGCGCTGTCGCCCTCGATGGCCACCACGGGCTTGCCGGTGATGACGGCCGCGCCGATGGCGTAGCCCATGCCGATGCCCATGATGCCCCAGGTGCCGGAATCGAAACGCTTGCGCGGCTCGTACATGTCGATGATCGAACGGGCGTAGTCGAGCGTGTTGGCGCCTTCGTTGACGACGTTGATGTCGGGACGGGTCTTGAGGATGTCGCGGATCGAGCGCAGGGCGCTGTGGAAATTCATCGGCGACGGGTTCAAGGCCAGCGTAGCCGCCATCTTGCTCAGGTTCTTGTCCTTGCGTTCGGCAATCGCGCTCGTCCAGGCCGTATCGGGCTTGGCATGACCGTTGTCGGCGATGCCCTTGATCAGCGCGGCAACGCACGAACCGATGTCGCCGATCAGCGGGGCGGCGATCGCCACGTTGCTGTCGATTTCGGTGGGCGAGATGTCGATCTGGATGAATTTCTTCGGCACGGCGCCCCAGGTCTTGCCTTTGCCATGCGAGAGCAGCCAGTTCAGGCGGGCACCGATCAGCACGACGACGTCGGCTTCGGCCAGCACGAAGGAACGAGCGGCCGAGGCCGATTGTTCGTGGTTGTCCGGCAACAGGCCCTTGGCCATCGACATCGGCAGGTAAGGAATGCCCGAGTTTTCCACGAAGGCGCGGATGTCGGCATCGGCTTGCGCGTAAGCGGCGCCCTTGCCCAGCAGGATCAGCGGCTTCTTGGCGCCTTTGAGCAAGTCGAGGGCGCGCTGGATCGAATCGGGGGCGGGAATCTGGCGTGGCACCGGATCGACCACTTTCACCAGCGAGCGCTTGCCGTGCTCGGCGTCGAGCGACTGCGCCAGCAGCTGGGCTGGCAGGTCGAGGTAGACCCCGCCCGGACGGCCGGACACGGCGGCGCGGATGGCGCGGGCGATGCCGATGCCGATGTCTTCAGCCTTGTTGATGCGGTACGATGCCTTGGCGTAGGGCTTGGCAGCGTTCAGCTGGTCCATTTCCTCGTAATCGCCCTGTTGCAGGTCGACGATTTCGCGCTCGGACGAACCGGAGATCAGGATCATCGGGAAGCAGTTGGTGGTGGCGTTGGCCAGAGCGGTCAGGCCGTTGAGAAAGCCAGGCGCCGACACGGTCAGGCAGATGCCGGGCTTTTGCGTGATGTAGCCGGCAATGGCGGCGGCGTTGCCCGCATGCTGCTCGTGGCGAAAGCCGATGAAACGCATGCCTTCGGCCTGTGCCAGACGGGCCAGATCGGTAATCGGAATGCCGACGAGACCGAAAATCGTGTCGATGTCGTTATGTTTGAGGGCATCGATGACCAGATGGAAGCCGTCGGTCATTGCTGGTGCTTGGGTACTGTCTGTCATGATGGATGTCTCCTCCTTGTGATTCGTCAAAGGCGCCGCATGTCAATCGTCAACACAGTTTGATCTGTTTGCTGTGAAAGTCGTCAGGCAGCCCGTCTTTTAATAGCGGCCATCATAGCGAGCCGGCTCCATATCTCTCATTGACCGAGGTCAATTTTCGCCGCATGATGTCGGCTCTTGTCAAATAAGGTAGTGAAGCTCTCATGACATTGGTAGCGAACCATCCAGACCGAAACATTATTCGGGTCCAGCTGAAACAGAACGTGGTTCTCAAAGAATTGCGCGATAGCGAAATGGAAGCGCTCGAGCCTTTCCTGACGGTGGAAAATCACCAGAAAGGCGACATGCTGCTCAACCAGGGCGTGCACGACATGGAGCAGTATTTCGTGCTCGACGGCATTCTCAAGCGGGTTGTGACGAACCAGGAAGCGAAGGAAATGATCCTGCGTTTTCCCGCCGAGCGCGACATCGAAACCAGTTACGCGGCCTGGCGCCTGCACACGCCCACGCCCTACAGCATCGTGTGCGTCACCAAGGCGCGGGTGGCGCGCATGCCGCTGTCGCAGTGGGTGGCATTTCTCGAAAGCCACAGCGCCGTCAAGCAAGCGTTCGAATACGAAGTGATGAACTTGATGAGCGCCATCATGGCCCACACCATCACCTTGCACCTGCTCGACGCGCCAGGGCGCGTGCACCGCTTCATGCGCAAGCATCCCGAGCTGTTCGAACGGCTGCCGAAGAAGGAGCTGGCCTCGTATCTGAACCTGTCGCCCGAGACGCTCAGCCGCCTGAAAAACCAGGGAAAAATCTAGCGACACCGGCCTGCGGCGGGACACTGCCCGGGCCGCATCGCCGGCTGCACTGGCGGCGCCGCTGACAGCAAGGCGCCCGATATAATCCTCATAGGCACTATCAGTTTTCGCTATATCGCATATCAGGAGATGAAATTGGTGCGGTGCGGCAGACATGTTTATAATTGACTCCATCGAATCCAACCAACCTTCAGGAGTTTCACATGTCCAGCATCACCAACACTGCACCAGCCGGCTCGACCTACCCAGCACCGTCGTTCTCGTTCGCCTCGATCATCGACCTGCTGTTCATGACCCGCCTGCGCGAAGAACTCGATGCCGACACCGCCGGCGACAAGTCCGATGCCGCCTACCACTACGGCCTGTAATTGAAAATAATCGTCCTTGATGCTGCGACCGCAGCATCAAGGACGATGCAAAAAAACGCCCCGCAAGCTGTCCGCTTGCGGGGCGTTTTTTATTGCGCTACGTCGCCGGGAATGCTGCTGCTTACGCCGCGACCAGCCTCTGCATGCGGACCCCGCCATGCTCTTCGTGCATGGTGCGCTCGAGCATCTTGACCAGCGCGTAGGCCGAGTCGATATGCGGCGTGGGCGTGCCCGTCAAGCGGCCCAGTTCGACCACCGAGCCCACCAGCGCATCGATCTCGGGACCCCGCCCCGCTTCCACATCCTGCAGCATCGAGGTTTTGTGCTTGCCGACCTTTTCCGCCCCTTCGATGCGGCGTTCGAGCGTGACTCTAAACGATATACCCAGTTTCGCCGCCACCGCCTGCGCCTCTTCCATCATCGCCGCCGCCAGTTCGCGGGCCAGCGGATACTGGCAGATGTCGACCAGGGTCGAATGCGACAGCGCACTGATCGGATTGAAGCACACATTGCCCCACAATTTCAGCCAGATTTCCGCGCGGATGTTCTCCAGCACGGGCGCCTTGAGCCCCGCATGCTGGAACACCGCCGAGATCTGCCGGGCGCGCTCGCTGATGCTGCCATCGAGTTCGCCAAGGGGAAAGCGCTCGCCTTCGACGTGCTGGATCACGCCCGGCGCGATCAGTTCTGCCGCCGGGTACACCACGCAGCCAAGGATATGGTGCGGTGCGATTTTGCTGGCGAGCAGCCCGGTCGGATCGACGCTCTTGACGACGTATCCTTCGTGCGTGCCGCCGTGCTGGTGGAAGTACCAGAACGGGATACCGTTCTGCATCGTCACCACCACCGTATCGGGTCCCACCAGGTGACCGATCTGGTCGGCCACCGCGTCGACCTGGTGTGCTTTCAAGGCCAGGATCACCAGCTCCTGCACACCTGCCGCGGCGTAGTCGCCCGTCGCCTTGACGTTGGGCGCCACATGTTCCGTTCCATCGTGATCGATCAGCTTGATGCCCCTGGCCGAAATGGCTTCCAGGTTGGCACCGCGGACGATGAACGTCACCTCTTCCCCTGCCAGCGCCAGCTTGGCGCCGACGTACCCCCCGATTGCTCCTGCTCCAATGATTGCAATTTTCATGACGTGCTCCCACCTAGTTTACTCGAACCGGTTTTTGAGCTTGCCTATGCCATCGATCTCGATTTCGATCGTACTGTTTGGTCGCATGGAGCCCACGCCGACCGACGTGCCACACAGCAGCACATCGCCCGGATACAAAGTCATGTCCTTCGAAATCTTGCTCACCAGCTGCGCCACCGAAAACACCATGTCGTTGACGGGATAATCCTGGCGTACTTCTTCGTTCAATATCGTGCGCACCACCAGCATGGCCGGATCGAGCCCTGTCGCGATCACCGGTCCCAGCGGGCAGAAGGTATCGAAACCCTTGGCCCGGCACCATTGTGCAAACGTGGGATCGCGGTTGATGATGTCGGCGACGGTGACGTCGTTGGCGCAGGTCAGGCCGAACACATAGTGCGGCGCATCGGCTTCGCTGACGTTGCAGGCGGTCTTGCCGATCACGATGGCCAGCTCGCCTTCAAACACCACTTTTGAGTCGGGTGAATTTTCCAGCAGGGGGCGGCGAATGGTGCCGCCGGGGGCCAATAAAGTATTCGGGGTCTTGACCAGGTACAGCGGTTCCGGCGGTGGCGCCAGTCCCAGTTTCTTGCCCAGCGCGTGGTAGTTGTTCCACATCGCCAGCATCCTGCCAGGCACCACGGGCGCCAGCAGCTTGACGTCGGCGAGGTGCATGGAATGGCCGTTCGGTTCGGGGTTGGCGAACATATCGCCTTCGTACACCCGGATCTTGTCGCCTTCGAGCGTGCCGAAGCACGTCGCGTCCTGGTGTTGGAAACGAACCCAGCGTTTGATCATCATAGTGGTACCTCTTGTGACGCCGGATTGGTCTGGAAGGATGGCGCCGGCGCTTGTTGCCGGCCGGCGCCAGGTGCTATCAGCGTGCCATGCGGGCGGCGGCAGCCATGTCGGCCGCGCCAGGAGCCGGTGGCGTGACCGCCTCGCTCATGAACTTCGCACGCATCGGTTTGAGCACGAACCAGGCCATCAGGGCGGCGGCCGCATTGAGGCCGCAACCGACGAAGAACACCGCTTCCCAGCTGCCGGTGGCGGCAGTGATCATGCTCGAGACAGGCACGAAGATCGATGCGGTGCCCTTGGCGGTGTACAAGAGGCCAGCGTTACCGGCGGCGTTCTTGGTGCCGAAGGTATCGGCGGCGGTGGCCGGGAACAGGCTGTAGATCTCACCCCAGGCAAAGAACACGACACCGGTCAGGATGACGAACATGATCGGATCACGACCGAAGTAGTAAAGCGCCAGGATGCCCACCGATTCCATCGCAAAGGCGATGAACATGGTTTTTTCACGGCCGATCTGATCGGACACCCAGCCAAAGAACGGACGGGTCAAGCCATTGAGGACGCGGTCGATGGCCAGGGCGAACGTCAGGGCCGGCAGCACCATGCCCATCACGTTGAAGGTCACGCCATCGATTTTAAAGTCCTGGGCGATCGGGCCCATTTGCGCCGTTGCCATCAGGCCACCAGCGGCGACCAGCACGAACATCACATACATGACCCAGAACACGGGCTTGCGGACGATTTGCGACGGGGTGAACTCGGCATTGCCCTGTTGCACCTTGGTCTGCTTCTTGATGGCGTTTGGCACGTGAGCCGGTGGACGCACCATCATCAATGCCAGCAGCATGACGATCAGGCCTTGGCCCAGGCCGAAGTACAGGAAGGTCTGCTCGTAACCCTTCGAGGCGATCATCATCGAGATGGGGATGATGGTGGCCGCCGACCCGGCGCCGAAGCCCGCCGCCGTGAGGCCAGCAGCCAGGCCGCGACGATCGGGGAACCATTTGAGGGCCGAACCGACGCAGGTACCGTAGACCGCGCCGGCGCCGATACCGGAGATGGCGGCGGCGATGTAGAGCAGGGTCAGGCTGTCGGCGAACGAGTTCAGGACCCAGCCCAGTGCGCACAGCAGGCCGCCGAACAGCACGACGGGACGGGGACCGAATTTATCGACGGCCCAGCCCTCGATCGGCACCAGCCAGGTTTCGGTCAGGATGAAGATGGTGAAGGCCACCTGGATGGCCGCTTTCGACCAGTGGTATTTGTCGGCAATCGGGTTGACGAACAGGGTCCAGCCGTATTGCAGGTTGGCGATCATCGCCATGCAGACGATGCCCATGACCAGCTGCATCCAGCGATTGACGCCGGGTTTTGCTGGGTTGATGCTTGCGGTTTGTGTCATTTCCAAGTCTCCGTGATGGTGTTGTTGTCGCGTCTTTGCGCGTCCGGGGTGCAAACAGCATTACTGCTGTTGTGCCCCCGCCATTGCTGTGGAAGGTGCTGCGGCGGCCTCGATGCCGGCGCCGCTGCGCGGGTACTGCGGGGTTGTCATTGCGCGTCTCCCTGGTTGGTGTTTAAAGCACAGAACTGTTCTGCTGCCGAAGTCTGCAAGAACCCGGCGCGACGCTGACGATGCTGGAAAAAACGTATTGCTATTTTTCCAACAGATGCTCCGGCTTTTTGAAGG
Organism: Massilia sp. DWR3-1-1; assembly: GCF_049898325.1. Taxonomy (NCBI): domain Bacteria; kingdom Pseudomonadati; phylum Pseudomonadota; class Betaproteobacteria; order Burkholderiales; family Oxalobacteraceae; genus Massilia; species Massilia sp. DWR3-1-1. Next base: position 88,556 of record NZ_JAFCXL010000021.1, read on the forward strand.
AGGAGTCATCATTACGCAAGTGCCGACAGATGGCCGATTGTGGAAGACGCGTTTTTTTATATCCTTGACCCCGGTTAAGTTTTGAAATTTGATAGAAATTTGGTATCAGAGTTGCTATCAAACACCCGCGTGATGCTGCTGGATTTCCGCCCAGTTGATGAAGGCGGCGGGACGGCAGCCAGCCTCGTTCATGGCAGCATAGCAGCGCTGCTTGGCTGCCTCGATGGCATCGACGAGGAAATCGGCGTCGTAGGCCTTGAGCAGGTGCGCTTGCTCGGTTTGCAGGTAGCGGCGCAGGCACTCGCGGTCGCCGTCGGCACACTGGCCGCCCTGGAACTGCGCGCTGTCCCAGTGAAAACGCAGGCCCAGCTCGTGGAAGGCGGCGTTGTAGGCATTGCGGTGGGCATCGGCCAGCGGCGCCGTGGCGGTGCTGTGGATGCCGTGGCTGTGGCTCGCTTGGCTGCTGTGAAGGCTGGACATGGCGTTCTCCGAAAGGGAAGCGGTGAAAATTCAGTGAGTCCAATGTAACCGGAACAAATGATTAGCAATAGTTAAAGTTATTAAGCATAATCATTCATCACCCTGTATACATCGGAGCGCCTTCCTATGAAAAATGCCACCTTGCGACAATTGAAAGTATTTGAAGCGGTGGCGCGCCACCTGAGTTTTTCGCGCGCGGCGGAAGAACTGCACCTGACCCAGCCGGCCGTATCGACGCAAATCAAGACGCTCGAGAGCCATGTCGGCCTGGCCCTGTTCGAGCAGTTGGGCAAGAAGGTGTACCTGACCCAGGGCGGCGCCGAGCTGCTGTACCACTCGCGCGCCATCATCGGCCAGTTTGTCGAGGCGGAAGAGGCGCTGGCCCACTTCAAGGGCATCGCCGGCGGCCGCCTGAACGTGGCGGTGATCAGCGCGGGCGACTATTTTTTTCCGCACCTGCTGGTGGAATTTGCCCGCCGCCACCCGGGCGTCAAGCTCAACCTGACGGTGCACAACCGCGAGGAGCTGCTGGGCGAATTGTCGAACAACCTGACCGACCTGGCCATCATGGTGCGCCCGCCGCACGACCTCGATACCCGGAACGAATCGTTCGCCCCCCACCCTTACGTGATCGTCGCCGCGCCCACGCACAGGCTGGCCACGCGCAAGCGAATTTCGATGGAAGCGCTCGTCAAGGAAGCCTTCGTGGTGCGCGAAAAGGGCTCCGACACCTGGCATTCGATGCAGGACGGCTTCGGCCAGTACATGCGAGAACTGAACATCGCCATGGAAATTCGCAGCACGGAAACGATCAAGCAGGCCATCATCGCCGGCATGGGCATCGGCTTCTTGTCGGCCCACACCATCGGCCAGGAATTGAAGACGGGCGCGCTGGTGGTGCTGCCGGTGCAGGGCTTTCCCCTGATGCTCAACTGGTACGTGGTGCACCGCATCGACAAGCGCCTGCCGCCGGTGGCGCGGGCCTTCAAGGAGTTTTTGCTGGCCGATGGCGCGCGCCTGATCGGCGACCTGATTCCGGCGCCAACGCCTGCCACGCAGGGAAATTTGGATTCTTGACGGCAGTCAAGGATATTGCCGGTGCGCAGGGGCACAGTGGTCCTGTTTCACTCCGAAGTATATTCGCCGCCATCTTTTACGAGTTGGCGGCTTTTTTTGGCGCTTGCGCCCTTGCCTGCCGGTCGCCCCGAACCGATTTGAACCGCCCAGGTCAAACCTGCGCCACCAGCACGCGGTGAGAGCGGCATGGCACAAGGCAAGCTGGCGCGTCCGAATTTCGCCGGCCGGTTCACCCGGCTGGGTGCGTTCAATCCCCATCGAAGGCTGGCCATCCGATGTGCTGCTGGTGTGCGACGCTGATGCGGCCTGTCAAAAAATTCGTGCGCGCGGCAGGCATCGACCATCAGCGCGTCGGGCTGCGCCACGGCATACGCGTGCGCGAAGCCATCGCCTTTCAAGCCATCAACGCCCGTCGCTGCCGGGTCAGACCGCCTGATAAAACCATCTTGTTGGGATTTAAGCAACTGCGGCGTACACTGAGCCGTTCCGGGCGTCCGCTATCGGCCACAAGCGGACATTGAGGATCGCACCTCAATCGGTAGAGAAGATGCTGATGTGGTGTCAATGCATTGCATCGGCAAACGTAAGCTCCCATCATCAAATTAGGAGGTCGCTTGAACCAAAAGAATTTCGTGAACTCAATGTGCGCGTTTCTCGTCTTGCTTTGCTCGCAAGCGATTGCAGCAGACGGTAGTTGTCAACAAAGATGTCGCGTCAGTTCATGCGGCCAGCTTCAATAATTCAGGCGCAGCCCTTTCTGGATTGAGCCACACCTCGTCCTTCAGTTTCCAATTGCGCGTGGCGCC
>NZ_JAFCXL010000022.1:0-80661 GCF_049898325.1 Massilia sp. DWR3-1-1
TCAGGGACCGCAGCAGTTCCAGCTGCAAGAAAGTCCGGATGTACGGGTGCAATCTTACCTCCAGCTCATCAATGAATGTATGCTTGGCAAACCGGGGGCGTCCATGTACGGCCAAAAGCAGACGGTTGCATTTTTTATAGTTTACCCAGTTTTCACTCTAAACAACAGGAGAATGAAACGATGAGCAAGCCGTGGTTTGGTCCAAGAAAATTCGGTTTCGGTTTTACTCCATTAAGTTGGGAAGGCTGGGTTTGCACGATTCTCAGCGTCTTTGCCTTTACCGGATTAATCGTGTTTTTTTCATAAAAACATGATGGCTTTGAATGGCCGCAATGGGTCGAAACAGTGAACGGGCGCCACGGATCGAAACCAGCCGGCAGCGTTTTTTCGCGTTGGTAAAATACTATGCTTGTCGAAGAACGGATCTCGGCCAGAAGCGGACTCTGACGTTTTTCAGAAATAACGCATTCAAAAATACGATGAGCAAGCTCTCCGCGTTAATGGATGATGCAAAAGTAGATCTTTCGGTCCAGGAACGCATTCCAGAAACCAGCTGGAATGCGATAGCAGACCAAGGTGGCCCACTTGAAGTCCCAGAACGACATTCACTTGGCGATTTCGAGGTTCTCTTGCCTATTCGTGCTGACAGGCACAGCGCCTGATGTAGTTGGCCAAGCGTCCCGGTGAAGGTCCGCAATGGGTCGCCTGCTTCGCGTAGCGATGGCCGCGAGATTTTCATCTCGGCAACCGGTTTCCCACGCCTAAAAAGGCAATGAAAAATGCGCAGGACAGGCCCGGCTTTGGCGGCTCTGTAAGATGGAAATAAACCAAGGCATTCCCACCAGCGCGCCCGGCTGACCGGCATCGCCTGGCAATACCGGCCGCGTGAACCCGGCTGCGGCGGCGGCATGGCGTGCCGGCGTCGCCCCCGCCCGTTAGCGCATCAGCGCCTTGACGTGGGCCGCCATGCCGCCGGCCAGCCCTTCCCCGCTGTAGCCGCCCTCGAGCACCGAGACGATGCGACCCGCGCACAGTTCGTCGGCCACCGCCATCAGTTCCTGCGTCACCCAGCGGTAGTCGTCGTCTTCCAGGTTCATGCCCGCCAGCGGATCGAGCCGGTGGGCGTCGAAGCCGGCCGAAATAATCAGGAAATCGGGCCGGAAGGCGCGCAGCTTCGGCAGCAGTTCGGCGGCGATACGCTCGCGGAACATGGCAGAGGCGCAGCCCGGTGGCAGCGGCACGTTGACGATGTTGTCGGCCACCCCGTGCTCGGAGGCGGCGCCGGTGCCTGGGTACAGGGGTGACTGGTGGCTCGAGCCATAAAACAGCTCCGGACGGGCATAGAAGGCCGCCTGGGTGCCATTGCCATGGTGGACGTCGAAGTCGACCACGGCGACCCGCTCGAGGTCGTGGTGCTGCAGCGCGTGGACGGCGGCGATGGCGGCCTGGTTGAAGATGCAAAAGCCCATCGCCCGGTCCGGCTCGGCATGGTGGCCGCAGGGGCGCGTGGCACAAAACACATTGTCGTACTCGCCCGCCATGACGGCATCGACGCCGGCGCAGGCGGCGCCAATGCAGCGCATGACGGCATTCCAAGAGCCGGGCGACATCACCGTGTCGCCGCCGTCGAGGGCGACCCTGCCGCTGGCCGGGGCGAGGTCGGCGACGGCGTCGACGAAGGCCTCGTCGTGTACCAGCGCGGCCTGGCGGCGCGTGCCCAGCGGGGCGTCGCGCCATGCCAGCGCTTCAAAGGCGGGCCCTTGCAGCACCTCGAGCACCGCCTGCAGGCGGGCCGGCGACTCCGGGTGGCTGCTGCCGGGATCGTGCCGGAAGCAGTCCTGGTGGGTATAAACGAGTGTGCTCATGGCGCTCCTCTGGTCGGCGCCCCCGTCACAGGATCAGGATGGCGCGCAGGTCGTTGACATTGGTGAGCGTCGGTCCGCATACGACCAGGTCGCCCAGCGCTTGGAAAAAGCTGTAGCCGTCATTATTGTCCAGCATTGCACGGGCGCGCAAACCGCAGGCGTCGGCGCGTGCCAGGCTGTCCGGCGCCAGCACGGCGCCCGCATTGTCCTCGGAGCCGTCGATGCCGTCGGTGTCGCAGGCGAGCGCATACACGCCCGACTGGCCATCGAGCGCCAGCGCCAGGGCCAGCAGGAATTCCGTGTTGCGCCCGCCCCGCCCGCCCCCCTTGACCGTCACCGTGGTCTCGCCGCCCGACAGGATCACGCAGGGCCGCTGGAACGGCGCGCCGTGGCGCAGCACCGCGCGCGCCAGGCTGGCGTGCATGAGGGCGATATCGCGCGCCTCTCCCTCGATGTCGTCGGCGAGGATGTGGGCAGTCAAGCCGGCGGCGTGCGCGCGCGCAGCGGCAGCCTCAAGCGCGATGCGGGCCGAGGCGATCACGTGCACGCTGTTGCCCGCAAAACGGGGATCGTCCCCCTTCGGCGTTTCGCCGCGGCCGGAGGTGAGCACGGCGCGCACGTGCTCGGGCACGGCGATGGCATAGCGCGCCAGGATCGCCAGCGCCTCGGCGCAGCTGCCGTCATCGGGCAGGCTGGGGCCGCTGGCGACGACGGCGGGGTCGTCGCCCGGCACGTCCGAAATGAGCAGCGTCACCACGCGTGCGGGCGCGCAGGCCAGCGCCAGCCGGCCACCCTTGATGGCCGAGAGGTGCTTGCGCACGCAGTTCATCTCGCCGATGGTGGCGCCGCTGTGCAGCAAGGCGCTGTTGAGGGCCTGCTTGTCCTGCAGGGTGACGCCGTCGGCGGGCAGCGCCAGCAGCGCCGAGCCGCCGCCCGAGATCAGGCACAGCACCAGGTCGTGTTCGCTCAGGCCGGCCACGCTGTCGAGGATGCGGCGGGCGGCTGCCGCCCCCGCTGCATCGGGCACCGGGTGGGCCGCTTCAAGCACCTCGATGCGCTGGCACGGCACCGCGTGGCCGTAACGGGTGACGACGATGCCCGTCAGCGGCCCCGGATAGTGTCCCTCCACCACGCGCGCCATCTCGGCGGCGCCCTTGCCGGCGCCGATCACGATCAGGCGCCCGTTGGGCGGCGCCGGCGGCAGGAAAGCAGGCAGGCAGCCGGCGCTGGTGACGGCGCCCACCGCGGCGTCGAACAGCGCGCGCAGGAGTTGGCGCGGCTGGTCGGTCTGCGGCGCCACCTCAGGCCTTGGCGATCTGGTGGTTCGACATGCGCTCGATCGCCTGGCACAGGGCCGAGTGGTCGAGCGCGCTGCCGCCGTGGGCGGCGCAGGAATTCATCAGCTCCTGCACGGTGGCGGTGTTGGGCAGCGACACCCCCATCGCCTTGGCCCCTTGCAGCGCCAGGTTCAGGTCCTTCTGGTGCAGTTCGATGCGAAAGCCGGGCGCGAAGGTGCGCTTGACCATGCGCTCGCCGTGCACCTCGAGAATGCGCGACGCGGCAAAGCCGCCCATCAGCGCCTGCCGCACCTTGGCCGGATCGGCGCCCGCCTTGGAGGCGAACAGCAGCGCTTCCGACACCGCCTGGATGTTGAGCGCGACGATGATCTGGTTGGCCACCTTGGTGGTCTGGCCGTCGCCATTGGCGCCCACCAGGGTGATGTTCTTGCCCATCAGGTCGAACAGGGGCTTGACCCTGGCGAAGGCTTCCTCGCTGCCGCCCACCATGATGGTGAGGGAGGCGGCGCGCGCGCCCACTTCGCCGCCGGAGACGGGGGCGTCGAGATAGTCGCAACCGAGCTTGTTGATTTTTTTGGCGAAGGTCTTGGTCGCCATCGGCGAGATCGAACTCATGTCGACGACCACCTTGCCGCCCGAGAGGCCGGCGGCGACGCCGTCGGCGTCGAACAGCACCGCCTCCACGTGCGGCGTGTCGGGCACCATGATGATAATGATGTCGGCGCGCTTGGCCACTTCGGCGCTCGAGGTGCAGACGGTGGCGCCGCCATCGATCAGGGGCGCCGGCGGGTTTTTCTGGTCATGCAGGTACAGCTTGCAGCCGCCCGCCTGCAGGTTGGCCGCCATCGGCGCGCCCATGATGCCAAGGCCGATAAAGCCCACTTTCAATCCGTTGGTGCTCATTGCATGTCTCCTTGATTATTCGGTGATGCCATGTTCGGCGATCCAGCGCAGCCCCTTGGCGGTGCCGTCCTTCGGCTTGTATTCGCAGCCCACCCAGCCCGTGTAGCCGATCTCGTCGAGCATCGGCAGCAGGTAGCGGTAATTGATCTCGCCCGTGCCCGGCTCGAAGCGGCCCGGATTGTCGGCCAGCTGGATGTGACCGATCTGCGCCAGGTTGCGCCGGATGGTGGCGGCCAGCTCGCCCTCCATGCGCTGCATGTGATAAATGTCGTACTGGACCTTGATGTTGGCCGACCCCGTCTCGGCGATGATGCCCAGCGCCTGCGCGGTGCTGCTCAGGTAGAAGCCGGGAATATCGAAGGTGTTGATCGGCTCGATCAACAGGCCGATGCCGTGCGCCTGCAGCGACCTGGCGGCAAAGCGCAGGTTGTCGACCACGCTGGCGTAGGCCTTGTCCTCGTCGACGTGGGCCGGCTTGATGCCGACCAGGCAGTTCAGCTGCGTCACGCCCAGCGCGCGCGCGTAGTTGACGGCCTTGCCCACGCCGTCCTGGAATTCGCCGCTGCGGGCGGGGTCGCAGGCGATGCCCCGTTCGCCCGCGTCCCAGTTGCCGGCAGGGAGATTGTGCAGCACCAGTTGCAGGCGGTGTTGATCGAGCTGCTCGGCGATGCGGCCGGCCTCGAAGGCGTACGGGAACAGAAATTCGACGCCCTTGAAGCCGGCCCTGGCCGCTTCGCCGAAGCGGTCGAGGAAATCGACTTCATTGAACAGCATGGTGAGATTGGCGGCGAGCTTGGTCATGGCGCTTCCTTATTGGACGTTGAGGACGTCGTTAAATTCATTGATGGCGTCGATCTCCATCCCCATCGCGATATTGGTGACGCGCTCGAGGATGACCTCGACCACCACCGGCACGCTGTATTTGGCCATCAGCACGCGGGCCTGCTCGAAGGCGGGGATGATGTCGTCGGGCTTGAACACGCGGATCGCCTTGCAGCCAAGGCCCTCGACGACGGCGACGTGGTCAACCCCGCGCCCTTCCATTTCCGGCAGCGCGTTGTTGATGTTCTCGAACGACAGCTGGACGCAGTAATCCATCTCGAAGTTGCGTTGGGCCTGGCGGATCAGGCCCAGGTAGGAATTATTGACCAGCACGTGGATGTAAGGCAGCTTGAACTGCGCGCCCACGGCCAGCTCCTCGATCATGAACTGGAAATCGTAGTCGCCCGAGATGGCGACGATGTCGCCGGTCGGGTCGGCCGCGCGCACGCCCAGCGCGGCCGAGATGGTCCAGCCCAGCGGGCCGGCCTGGCCGCAGTTGATCCAGTGGCGCGGGTGGTTCACGTGCAGGAACTGGGCGGCGGCGATCTGCGACAGGCCGATGCTGGCGACGTAGCGCACGTCGCGCCCAAAATAGGCGTTCATCTCGTGGTACACGCGCAGCGGCTTGACCGGCACGTCGTCGAAATCGGACTTGCGCAGCATGGTGCGCTTTCTCTCCTGGCACTCGGCCAGCCAGTCGCTGCGGTCATTGAGCTTGCCGGCCGCGCGCCATTCTTTGGCCACTTCGATGAGCAGTTCGAGCGCCACCTTCGCGTCCGAGACGATGCCGAAATCGGGGCCGAACACGCGGCCGATCTGGGTCGGTTCGATATCGATGTGGACGAAGGTGCGGTCCTTGGTGAACACCTCGATGGAGCCGGTGTGGCGGTTGGCCCAGCGGTTGCCGATGCCGATCATGAAGTCCGACGCCAGCACCGTCGCATTGCCGTAGCGGTGGCTCGTCTGCAGGCCTGCCATGCCGGCCATTTGCGGATGGTCGTCCGGGATGCAGCCCCAGCCCATCAGGGTGGGAATGACCGGCACGCCGGTGATCTCGGCGAACTCCACCAGCAGCTTCGAGGCGTCGGCGTTGATGATGCCGCCGCCGGCGGTGATCAGGGGACGGCGCGCGTCGTTCAACATGCCGAGCGCCTTTTCCACCTGGGCGCGGGTCGCCTTCGGCTTGTACAGCTCCATCGGCTCGTAGGTGTCGGGATCGAATTCGATCACCGCCATCTGCACGTCGAACGGCAGGTCGATCAGCACCGGACCGGGGCGGCCCGAGCGCATCAGGTGAAACGCCTGCTGGAACACGCGCGGCACCAGCGCCGGCTCGCGCACGGTGACGGCCCACTTGGTGACGGGCTTGGCGATCGACTCGATGTCGACCGCCTGGAAGTCTTCCTTGTAGATGCGGGCGCGGGGCGCCTGGCCGGTAATGCAAAGAATAGGTATCGAATCGGCCTGGGCCGAATACAGGCCCGTGATCATGTCGGTGCCGGCCGGACCGGACGTGCCGATGCACACGCCCAGGTTGCCCGCCTTGGCGCGGGTGTAGCCCTCGGCCATGTGCGAGGCGCCCTCGACGTGGCGCGCCAGGATGTGGCGAATGCTGTCGCGCTTCCTCAGCGCCGAATACAAGGGGTTAATGGCGGCGCCGGGCACGCCGAAGGCGACGCTGACGCCCTCTTTTTCCATCACCCACACTGCCGCTTCCGCTGCCGTCATCTTTGCCATGTCAATCTCCGATATTAGAATGGTATTGTTCGATAGCGCTATGCTAGGGCTTACGGGCGCGCCTGATAAGATGACAAAATATCGGTGTATTCGATACTCCAGGTATGGAATGTGATCAACCCCACGAGAACCCATGGACAAGCTCAAACAGATGGAAGCCTTCGTCGACGCCGTCGAAAAGGGCAGTCTCGCGCGCGCCGCGCTCGAGCAGAACATCACGCCGGTGATGCTGGGCCGGCGCATCGACGCCCTCGAAAAACGGCTGGGCGTCAAGCTGCTGCACCGCACCACGCGGCACCTGACGCTGACTGAACAGGGCCAGGTCTTCCTCGACCATTGCCGCAAGCTGCTGCAGGACGTCGAACTGGCCGAGACCATCGTCTCCGAGGGGCGCTACAAGGCCAGCGGCCACCTGATCGTGTCGGCGCCGGCGGCGTTCGGGCGCCTGCACGTGGCGCCGCACGCGCCCGCCTTCGTCGCCGCCAACCCGAAAGTGCAGATCTCGTTCAACCTGACCGACCAGGTGGTCGACCTGGTGCGCGAGGGGTACGACGTGGGCATCCGTATCGGCGGCGTGATCGATCCGAATTTCGTCGCCGTCAAGCTGGCGACCAACCGCCGCGTGGTGTGCGCCACCCCCGAGTACTTCGAGCGCTACGGCATTCCCCGCAAGCTCGACGACCTGGCCCACCACAACTGCCTGGCGTTCAATCTGCAGGGCGGCCAGCAGCGGGGCTGGTATTTTCAGAAGGAGGGCAAGGCCGTCACCGTGCGGGTGCAGGGCAACCTCGACTGCAACGACGGCGAACTGCTGCACCGCTGGGCCAGCGAGTCACTGGGCCTGGCCTGGCGCTCGACCTGGGAGATCCAGGCGCAGCTGGCCGCCGGCCAACTCATCACGGTGCTCGACGAATACGCCCTGCCCGACTACGACATCGTCGCCGTCTATGTGCAGCAACGGCACCTGCCGGCCAAGGTGCGCTTTTTTATCGATGCCCTCAAGGCCACCTATGCGCAGGCCGGCTACTGGCAGCGGCCGATGCCGTCGAATCTGGACGGCATCGGCCGCTAGACCAGGCCGGTGCGGGATACCGGCAGCGGCGCGCATCTGGCGGCGATGGCCGCTCAGGCGATTTCCCCGTGCCGGCGCGGAGACGGCGCGGCGACCAGTTTGCCGCCGTCGAGCACCATGATGCGGTCGACGCTGTGCGCCACCTGCGGGTCGTGCGACACGATCAGCACGGTCTTGCGCAACTCGCGCTGCAAGGTGCGCAGCAGGACCAGGATCTGGTCGGCTGCCGCGCGGTCGAGGCTGCCCGTTGGCTCATCGCAAATGAGCAGGGGCGGGTCGCCCACCACGGCGCGGGCGATCGCCACCCGCTGCTCCTCGCCGCCGGACAGCTCCTGCGGACGGTGCTGGCCGCGGTCGGCCAGGCCGACCAGTTCGAGCGCGAGGGCGACCCGCCGGCGGCGCTGGTCGGCCCGCATGTCGGTCAGCAGCAAGGGCAGTTCGACATTGCGCCAGGCGCTCAGGGCGCCCAGCAGGAACGGCTGTTGGAACACAAACCCCACCGCGTGCGCGCGCCATTTGACGAGCGCGGCGTTGTTCATCGACGTCAGCTGCGCCGCCCCCACCCGCACGCTGCCGGCGTCGGGACGGTCCATGCCGCCGATCAAGTGGATCAAGCTGCTCTTGCCGGACCCGGACGGGCCCATGATCGCCACCAATTCGCCGGCGGCGCACGCAAAATCGAGTCCGCGCAGCACGGACACGCGGTGACGGCCCCGCTGATAGCATTTATCGACGCCTGCAAGGGTGATGTCCATGGTGGCCTTTCAATCAGATCAGTGTCACAGCGCGGTCCAGCTGACGGTGGCGCTCATGTCGGGCAGCAAACTGCGCTTGCCGGGCTCGATGGCGATCCGGACGGGAATCACGGCGGCGCCCCGGTTGACGGCCACGCCGATCGACGCAACTTTCCCCTTGAGCACCAGGTTCGGCAGTGCGTCGATGCTGACGCTGACGGCCTGCCCCACCTTGATTCGTTCCAGCATTTTCTCGGCAATGTCGAGCTGTACTTCGGGGGCGGACATGTCGGCGATCGTGCAGATGCCGGAACGGGTGTTCGAGCCGACCGCCGACAAGGGGCTGATGGTTTCGCCGGGCTGGGCGCTCATGGCGATCACCAGGCCGTCGAACGGCGCCACCACCCGGGTGTCGTCGTGGGCGATGCGGGCGACGCTGACGGCATCTTGCTGCGCAGCCACGGTCTCCGTTGCCGTGCGCAACTGGCGCTCGGCGCCGGCCACCTTCAGGTCGGCCTCGCGGCCGGCGGCGGCCGTCAACATACGCGCCTCGACCAGCATTGCGGTGCGTTTGCGCTCCACCTGCGCGCGCTCGACATCGACAGCGCGTTCGGCCAGCTGCGCCTGCGCCACCCGCAGGTGACTTTCCGCCATGGCCACCTGGGCGCGCGCGCCGCGGCCGTCTATGGTCGCCAGCAACTGCCCCTTGCGCACCAGCTCGCCCTCTCTCACGTCGACCGATTCGATGCGCCCCGCCACGTTCGATGACACCGTCGCCTGCCGCTGCGCCACCACGAAGCCTTGCAGGATGTAGGCCGCGGCCGGCGCGGACGGCGCGCCGGCGGGCAGGCCGTGCGCCGGCGCCGGCGCCGGCGCGGCCACGGGTGCGGGCGCACGCCGCGCCAGTGCCAGGCCCAACACCAGGCCCAGCACCAGGCCGCCCCCCGCCAGCGCGCCCAGCAGCATACGCTGGCGCCCTGGCCGGTGCCGCTCCGGCTCGCTGTCGTAACGCAGCGCATTGAGCTTGTCGAGCAAGATCGATTCGTGGCCCGCGGCGGCCTCGCGCGCGTGCCCGGCCAGTGTATTGTCAAACATGTTGTCGCTCCCGCTGTGCATGATCCTGTCGATCGGCGCCGCCGTGTTGCTGCCGCTGTGCCGTGTAGCTGTTGAAAACGCCGCAGCGCAACTGGGGCGCCACCAGTTTGATGACCGGCAAGCCCACTTCCGGCCGGCTCAGGTCGACCGCCGCGATCTGCTGGCAGCCATAGGCGTGCAAGGCATTGAGCAGGCTGCGCAGGGGCGCTGGTCCGCCCTCGAAATCGGCACGCAGCGCCTGCCGGTCGCCGGCCTCGCCGATCTCCCCCTGCAGCGCGGCCACCAGCGCCGGCGCCCGGCAGGCGGCATATTCGGCCTCATCGAGATCGTCGCGCGCGCCGGCGATCAGGGCGGCGCGCGCCTGTACCGCTTCGAGCACGGCGGCGATGGCGGCGCCCTGCGCATCGGGCCGGCAGGCGTAGCCGGCGCAGCAGCCAATGAGCGCAGCGTCCGGCACGCCCGGCAGGTCGACCAGCACGCAGGCATAGCAGGCAATCCCGTGCGAAGGGGTGATATCCCATAGCGCCAGCGCCGCATGCGGGGCGATCCGCGCGGCGATGCCAGCCAGTACCGGCCCGGCCGTCGCCGGCTCGACCCGCCGCGCGGGGCTGGCGCGATCATGCTGGCGCCAGTGCCAGACGGCGTCGCGCTCGACCAGTTCGCACAGGGCATGCAGCAGGGCGTGCTGGCGGCACATGGCGCCGGCCAGGCCATCGGTGGAGCGGATGAACGTGCTGCGCAAGACGCTCGCCGAGCGCAGGTCCATGCTCACCACTTCCCATGGCAGCCAGCACGGCGCACCGCTGGCCAGATCGTGCGCCGCCGTCAGCAGCATCGGTTGCTGCCAGTCGAGGGCGATGGCGCGGCGGCGCGCCAGCAGCTCGAGCGCCAGCACGGTACTGCCGCGGCGCACGGCGGCGGGCGCGTCGAACAGCAGCGGGCCGGCGAAGTGTTCGGCATGCCAGATCTCGATCGATTCCATCAAGGCGCCGGCGCGGGCGGCATCGTCGGATAAGCCCTTGCCCATCGCACTGGCCAGGGTCAGGGCGTCGGGGCGTACGGCCGACCAGACCGGCAAGCCGATCCGGTCCAGGCCCGTCAGATTGGCCAGGCGCGTCACGCCGAGGGCGCGCGCGGCCGGCAGCAGGCGCGCCACGGTGGCCGCCAGCGGCGCCGTGGGGGCGATGGCGTGATCGAGTTCGGGAAACATCGGCGGCGCCACGCTTAGCGACTCAATAATAGTTGACGCACAGTGGCGCCGGCCACCCGCGCCGCCGACACACTGCCGCCGATCAGCGCGGCCAGCAGCGCCATGCCGACGGCGATGCTGGCGTGGCGCAGGTTGACCGTGTAGGCGAACACCACCTGGGTCAACGCATCCTGGTTGATGGTGTTGGCGCTGCGCCCGTCGAACACCAGCCACGCGCACAGCCAGCCCAGCAAGGCGCCGGCGCCCGTCAGCGTCAGGCCTTCGATCAGCACGGCGCAGGTAATGGCGCCGGGGCTATAGCCGATCGCCCGCAGCACGCCGATCTGAAAGCGCCGCAAATCGGCCAGGAAGGCCATGAAGTTATACGTGTTCATGCAGGCGCCGGCCAGCATCACCAGGCCGATCAGCGAGGTAATGTGGCCGATGATCCTGGGGAACTGGCTGCCGTTGCGGGCGTAGTACTCGGGTTCCGGCAAGGCCGTCGCGTGCAGGCTGGCGTCGCGCGCGATGCGGGCCCGGTAGGCGGCGCGGGCGCCATCGCCGTCGATGCGCAGCAGGATCGACTGGTAACCGCCCAGCCGCAGGGTGTTTTGCACCACGGCCGCATCGGCCCAGATTTCCGACTCGTGGACGTCGCCACTGGCAAACACGCCGGCAATTTTCCAGGCCACGCCCTGGATCGCCAACTGGTCGCCGACGCCGCCGTGGGCCAGGCGGGGGGCAATCGCCTTGCCGACCACGATCTCGCGCGTGCCGGGGGCGAACATGGCGCCGGCGACCAGGCGAAACGCAGGGCGCAGCGGCGCGCCCATCGGACCGACCCCACGCACGCCGACCGAGATGGGCGGCGCGCCCGCGGCGGCGTCGAGGTTGTTGACGGAATAGAATTCCGCCGACGCCATGGCGCCGCCGGCACCACGCTGCACCAGCGGATCGTTCTGCAACGCGGCCGCCTCGAGCGGCGCGATGTAGCTGGTCGACTCGCTGCTGGCGCCGTGGCGCAGCACCACCAGCTGGTCGCCGTGGCCGGTCTGCGCCAGCGTCCTGGCAAAGCCGTCGCGCAAGGCCAGCAGCCAGCACAGCACGAACACCGACACCCCCACCCCTGCCATCAGCACCAGGTACAGGCGCAGATTGGCGCGCGCGCCGCTGGCAAAGGTGCGCAGCAGGGTCCACCATTGATACGGCTTCGTGCGCCCGCTCATACCGCCCCCCGTTCGCCATCGAGTTGTTCGACCCCGGGCAGGCGGGCCGCCGCCATCAGCGTGGCCGCCAGCGCCAGTGCCAGCGCCAGCGCGGCGCCGCGCGCAAAGGTCGACAGCGGCAAGGCCACCGCCGGCACCAGCGAGGCCAGTTGTTCACGAATCAAAGGCAGCAGCAGGGCCGCCAGGCCGATACCGGTCACGGCGGCGCCAACGCACAGAAGGCTGGCGCCGGCCGCCATGTACAGGCATAGCCGCCAGCGCTCGAAGCCGAGCGCTGACAGGATGGCAAAATCGGTCCGTTGGGCGTGCCGGTTCTGGATGAAATGGAGCAGCATGGCCAGCCCGAAGGTGCCCATGACAAGCAGCGAGACGGCCGCGCCGAAGCGGCCGATGTCGCCCAACTGGTGCGTCATGCGGTTGCTGAACGTGCGTTCGCTGACACTGCGGGTGGGATCGGCCTTGACGGCGAAGCCGGCGTCGATGGCGGCGGCCACCTGCTCGGCGTCGGCGCTGGCGGCGATCTTGACGAGGTACCAGCCGACCAGGTTGCGCGCGTAGGGCAGTTCGGCGCCAAAATAGCGACGGTCGATCAGCATCGCTTCGGCATCGGCGCCACCGCCACCGGAGAGGTCGACGTCGAACACGCCGGCGATGCGAAATTCCCAGCGTTCGTCGCCGCCCCGGTGCGGCCACAGGGGGCTGTTGACGACCACCACGTCGCCCGTGCGCCAGCCGAAGCGCTGCGCCAGCCGGCGCCCGACCAGCACGCCATTGCCGCCGTCGAGAAACGCCGCCCGCTCGCTGGCCGGTAGCGCGAAGCCGGGATGTGCCGCAAGCTCGCTGCGGGGGTCGACGATGTACTGGGTAAAGCTGAACTGGGGTTCGCGGTACCAGCCGCCGAACCACTGGCGCGGCGCCACCGCGTCCACCTGCGGCAGCCTGGCCAGCTCGCCCTGGTACGACAGCGGCAAGGACTTCGACAGCGAATGGCGATGGGTGACCACCAGGCGCGCGTCGTCGCCGCTGTGGATGCCGCCGCGCATGCCGGTGTCGATGGCGCTGGCCACGCCCAGCAGCAGGAACGCCAGGCACACCGTCATGCCGAAGGCCAGCGCCCTGGCGCCGGCGCCGTTGGCCAGCCGCCAGGCCAGGGCCAGCCGCGTCATGCCGCCTCCGCGCGCGGGTGGCCAGGCAGCCAGCCGCAAAAGATGCGCCAGAGGGCGACGCCGGCCAGCAGCAACCAGGCCCACAGCGCCAGCGCGTTGAACATCCAGTCGCCCGTTTGAATCAGGCCGGCGCCCATCAGCCCCAGGTTGCCGAGGCGATAAGTGGGCGTGAAGGCGCCGATGTCCTGCAACAGCGGATGCAAGGCGCCCAGCGGAAACCACAGGCCGCCGAAAAACGCCAGCGGCAGGAACAGCACGTTGGCCATCACCGCCGCAGCGGTCTGCTCGAGCAGCAGGCCGATCGCCAGGCCGATGCTGGAAAAGAGCAAGGACGCGAGCAGGTTGACGGCCACCAGCAACGCCCAGTTCAGGGGCGCCAGGACGACCCCGGCGCAGGAGGCGGCGAACATGATGGGCAAGGTCGACGCCAGCGTCAGCAGCGCAGCATAGCCGAGCTTACCGGCGATGAACACGGTGGCCGGCAGCGGCGAAGCGCGGCGCAGGTCGATCCACGCCATCGTGCGGTCGGCGGCGAGGGCCGTGCCCAGGCCGAACAGGGCGGGGGCCATGGCGCCGAAAATGGCATAGTTCACCATCAGCCGGGCGGCGCCGGCAACCCCGCCCGCGCCGTGCACGCCGTACACGAACAGGCAATAAAAGCCCAGCGGCGTGAGCACGGTGGGCACCAGGAAGCCTGGCGTGCGCGCGGCGATGCGCAAATCGGAGACGATCTCGTGATAGCACAGCAGCCAGGGCTTCATCGCGCCACGCCCCAGCAGGCCGCGTTGCTTTCGGCGAGCATCGAACGGATCGCCTCGTCCAGCGGCGCCGTATTGATCTGCAATTCGCACAAGGTGGTATCGAGCCGTTTCAGGGCGTCGACGAAGGCGTCGGCGTCGCCCGTGAGCACCTCGATCTTGCGACCGATCGCGCGCGCCGAACGCACCTGCGCCAGCCGGGCGACGTCGTCGAGCAGCAGGCTGCTGGAGAAGGAAATCTTGTGGATGTTGAACCGGCGCCGCAACTGCACCGTCGAACTGTCGAGCACCGCCCTGCCCTGCTCGAGGATGAGCACGCGGTCGGCCAGCGCATCGATTTCATCCCATTTGTGCGACACCAGGATGATCGACTTGCCGCTGCGCGCGCAATGGAGCAAGGCGCGCCAGAAGCGCTCGCTCGATTGCTCATCCATGTGATTGGTCGGCTCGTCGAGGATCAGCAGGTCGCCATCGCCGCACAGGGCCAGCGCGCACTGCACGCGGCGCTTCTGGCCGCCCGACAGCTCGCCGTAACGGCGGCGCAGCACCGCCTCCAGGCCAAGCAGCTCGGCCACGGCGCCAAGCGGCAGCGGATGCGGGTACAGGCGGCGCGTCATCTCGATCAATTCGCGCACCTGCAACACGGCCGGCAATTCGGCGTCCTGCAGCATCGCGCCGATGCGCCGCCGCACCGGCAGCGCGCCCGGCGCCTGGCCGAACAGCGACACCGTCCCCGGCGGCGCCGCCCGCAGGCCCAGAATGGCGGCCACGAGGGTACTCTTGCCAGCGCCGTTGGCGCCCAGCACGCCAACGATCTCGCCGGCGGCCATGGCGAAATCGAGCCGGTCGAGGGCGGTCCTGGTGCCGTAGGAGATCGACAGATCGCAGATAGTGAGCATGATGGCGCCGTTAGCGATACATGCTCAGTTCGCGCATCTCGATCTGCAAGGCGGGCGCGCCCGGCATGCCGTCGAAATGCAGATTGACGCCGCGCAGTGCCGACGCATCCCACGCCACGGCCCGGCCCCAATAGGGACTTTGCGCAAACGACGGAAATGGCAGCGAGATCGTCTTCCACTCTTTTTCGCTCACCACTTCACTGGCAAACTCGTTGTTGTCGGTCACGTTCGCCGACAGCAGCTGGACCTTGAACACCGCCTCGCCGCGCACCTGCAGGCGCACTCCTTTGTACTGCCGCATGTCGACCGGTGTGCCGCCCGCCTGAAACGGCATCGACACGCCGGCAAACGGATAGGCGAAGCGCTTGCCCAGGCGCGCGCTGATCTGCATCACGCCACCGCCCGCGGGCGCGAGCGTGATGCTTGAGTCGCCCTTGGCCCAGCGGTCGTCGTAGGTCTGCAGCGCGGCGATGTCGGCGGCTGCGAAACGGTACAGCCGATACGCCGGCGCACCGCCATCCTGGGCCTGGGCCTGGGCGAGCGACAATGTGAGCGCCACGCAAAGCAGTATTGTGGCGACGGGTCGATTGCGATAGGACATGGGATCTCCTTCAATGAGCGCTGTGGGTGTGGAGGTTGGCGGCGGCGTGCGCTTCGCGCGCCAGCGCTTCGAACAAGCTGCGTTCGTCGGCGAAGCCGAGACGCAGGGCATGGTGGCGGAGACCGCCGGGAACGCCCTCGAAATGGCTGGCATAGACCGCGGTCAACGCCGCCAGGGCGGCGTGCTCGCCCGCCGACGGCAGCGGGCAGGCGCGCCGCGCATCGATGGCCGCGGCCAGTTCGGCGGCCTGGCCACGCCGCCGGAACAGGATGGCGAGGCGCCGGTGCAGTTCGTCGGCCATGGTCGATTGCAGCACCTTGCGCCGCGACAGCGCCAGCGCCCAGCCATCGAACTGGCCGCGCGTGAGACCGCGCTGATCGAGCCAGGCGCGCGTCGCTTGCGGCTGCAACAGGCCATGCGAGCGGCGCAACAGTTCGATGCCGGCCTGGCGCTGGGCCTGCGTCACGGACAAACCCAGCAGGCGGGCCAGCGCGGCCTCGAGCACTTCGGTCCAGGCTTCGTGCAGCAAGGGCTGGTCGCCACCGTGGCGCAGCCGGCAATAGCCGTTGAGCAGCGCGTCGTCGGCCATCCCGCCATCGGGGCGGCGGCGGGCGACGAAGCGCCCCCACACGCCGGTGGCGGCAAAGGTGGCCGGCGCCGAGGGCGTGCGCGCGCGCCCCCCCGCGCGGGCGACCCAGCGCAGCGCCGCGAGGGCATCGCGGCGTTTCAGGTCGAAGCCGCTCTGCTGCAGGAATGCCATGGTTGGCGCCACGTCGGCACCGTGGCGTCCCAGGAAAGCGGCGACGGCGTTCCAGTCGCGCTCGCCGAAATACAGTGACTTGAGGTGCGCCGTGGCGGCCAGCGCCAGGGGCGCCGGCAGCCGGCGGGCCGCCACCGCGCACGCCAGCGCATGACGCGCGCTGACCATGGCGACTGAACAGGGGGCGAAGTCGAGCTCGGCGGGGGCGTGGAAGACCGCCACTTCATCGTCATCGCTGAGTTTGCCATCGCGGAACAGGCGAAATATTTTGCCGACCCCGTGCATGCCGTGCCCGTGCAGCTCGGCGGCGCGCAGCGCGCCCATGCTGGCGGCGCCCACCACGCGCACGCCGCGTCCCAGCGCGTACAGCACTTCCTTGTGCCAGACCGCCGGCCCGGCCTGGAAACGGCCGTCGATCAGGCAAATGCAGGCGACCTGGCCGGATGCGGCGGCGTCGTAGATATCGCCCTGCCGCGCCGGCGCGCAGATCTGCGCGTCCGGCAGCAACGCGCGCGCCTGGCGCTGCGGCAGCGATGGTCCCAGAAAAACCCGCGTCAGCATGGCGCCCTCCCGGTGTAGGTCTGGCGCGCGTCGCTGGCCGTCTGCAGCACCAGCGAGAGGGCAACCAGGCCGGCGGCGCCGAACGCGGCCACCCTGCCCCAGCCGGCGCCTGCCGCACCCATCAGCTGCATGAAAAACTGGTGGGTCCAGAGCACCATCGACAATGATGCCAGCAGGTGCAGCGCGGCGTAGCCGATCAGCGCGGCGCGCGGCACGCCGTGCCGGCGGCCCGGCGGCAGCCAGCGCGCGCCGGGCAGCAACGCAAGCAGGGCCTGCACGGCGCGCACGCGCAACTTGCGCACGCCGCACAGTTCTTCAAGCGCGCGGTAGCCATCCATCCGCCAGAACGGAAACAGGTTGGCGCCAATGCGCACGGCCGCGCCCAGCGAAACGACCAGGCAAACCTGGTTGATCACGCTGAAATTCTGGCTGGCGCACCACAGTAAAAAAGCCAGCGCGAAGACGATGGCGTCGAAATATACCCCCGCCAGCGCCACGGCGACGCGCTGGCGGCGCTGGGCGATCAGGTGCACGTCGTCGATGCGCACAAACGCCGCCGGCACCAGCAAATACAGCACCACCCCGGCACGTGCCTGGCGCGCGCCATACAGGCAGGCGGCGCTCAGGTGACCGAGTTCATGCCACAGGTAACTGGCCAGCAGCAGCGGCACGGTCTGGCCCCACCAGGGATAGCCGGGCAGGATCTTGAGCATGTCGACGTAGCGTGCCCCGTGCCACGCCAGCATCGCCAGCGCGGCCAGCAGCAGGCACGCCACGGGAATGCGCAGCACGCCGAACAGGGGCGCCAGCAGCGGCGTACAGCGCCTGGCCAGGCGCTCGACGGGCCACTCGCCGATCACCCAGAACAAGCGCAGCAGGTGGCGCCGCCGGCCGGCGCCGTTGGCGACCGCGACGTGCGCGACGTCGTCGAACAGCCCGGCGGCGGCGGCCTTGGCGACCAGCGCCGCCACTTTTGGCGGCGCCGCCGCCGGCACCGCCGCGCTCAAGTCGGCCAGCGTCATGCCGGCCCGGGTCAGACGCAAAATGTCGAAAGCCTTGCGGGGAAAGCAGTACACATTGCCGTTGCGGGGGTCCCTGACCACGCACTCGTGCCTGCCCGCGCGATCGACCTGAAAACTGATTTCCAGGTCCTCGCGCAGGGCGCTCAAGGCATGCGGAACGGGCGTGGGCAGGTTCATGGGCATCGTCCTAGGCCAACGGGTGCGGACAGTTGTGCGGCAGCCGTGGCGGCTGCACCGACGCGCCGAGCGCCGCGGCGGCGCTCCAGATGCGCGCGGCGCCCAGGTGGGGATAGCGGTGGTCGGCATACAGCGAGGCCAGCCCCGGCACGACCGCCTTGACCACGTGTATGCCCAGCGCTGCTATCTCGGGGCTGGCCAGCGGCACGGCGACGATGTCGCCGGCGTGCGGACGCAAGCGCCCCAGCAGCGCGGCGAGCACGCCGCGCTGCCCGCTGGCCAGGGCCGGCACGGCGGCGGGCGCCACCAGATGCGCCGACGCGGTCATGAAGTCGAACCAGTGCGCCATCTCGGGCAGGTTGTAGAGCAGGCTGCGACAGGGAAACTCGGTGACGTTGGAAAAGTCCGCCGCCGGCCGCCAGGCCGGCGGCACCAGGTCGATCATCCCCGCCAGCTGGCCGGCGCCCTCGAGCAGCGCCTTGCGACAGGCAAATTCGATATTGGCGGCGGCTGCCACGCCGAGCGCGCGGATGCGGCGCCCTGCGCGCCAGGCTTCGAGGACGCACATGGCCACGGGCACCTGCAAATTGTTGGTCAGATTGACGAAGGTCAGCGTGGCGGGACAGGCCGCGATCTGGCGTGCGAAGCGGGCGCTGGTGAGCGCGGCGACATCGATCGCCAGGCGCGGCAGCGCCAGCCGGTGGTGCCACATCACCATGAAGGCATCGCGTTCGCACACTTCGAACAGGGCCCGTTCGAGCGCGCCGCGGGCGCTGCGGCCGGCGGCGGTGCCGCTCGAATTGGAACAGTACAGCCGTTCGCCCCCGTGCAGCGGCTCGAACGGCACCGCCACCCAGGCCAGCGGAATATGACGGGCGCCGCCATCGACCAGCGACCTGCCGCGAATCCAGCGTAGCGACTGGCCGCGGTCCTGTGCGACAAACGGAAAGCGTGGATCGCCGTACTGCCAGTCGGCGAACACGCCCAGCTGCTGCCCATACAAATACGTGGCATCGCGCGCCGGCCCCTGGCACGCGCGCCGCAAGGCGCCGTGGCGCAGGCAGTAGCGCTCGACCGCCTCCATCAGGGCGGCGATGCTGGCGCCATCTTCGTCGAACGCAACGCCGCCGCAGAGATCGGGGGTGGCGCCGCTGGCGGTGCGCGCGTGGCGGGCCGGCAGTGCGGTGGCGATGTGCACACCAAACGGCGTGACGGCGCCGTGACGCACGGCGAGCTCGTGGACCAGGCCAACGCGGGGCGAAACCAGCGCCGCGCGCAAGCGCTGCGCCAGTTGGCGGGGGTCCTGGTGGCGCTGCATGTCGATGTCAGCCTCCCGCCGCGAAACAGATGACGACACACTCGTTGAGGTTGTCGGCGCCGACGAAGTCGCCCACCATGTCGTCGCAAAAGCCGCCCCAGGCGCAGCCGCGCAAGCCGGTGGCGGTGGTACTGAGGTACAGGCTTTGCAAAAGCGCGCCCGCGTCGTTCATGATGAAGCGGTAGCCGCGCTGCAAATACTTGCTCAAGGCACGTTCGAACACGGCGGTGACGACAAACATCACGTCGGCGTCTTCGCACATCTGTTGCGACGTGGTGTGACGCAGCAGGTCGGCCGGCACGATGTCGGGCCGCAGCAAGCTCAAACTGTGATCCTCGACCGCGTAGTGGTACAGGCCCGCGCGCAAGCCCTCGGCATGAAACACCAGCGGGTAGATTTCCAGCGGGTACAAGCCGCCGGCCGAGCAGCTCGCGCGCAGCGGCTGCGCCGGCTGATCCGGCTGCGCCATGCTGACCGATCCCGTGATGCCATAGGAAAAATACAGAATCGCGCTGAGCGCCTCGATGGTCATGCGAGGGCCGCCGAAAGTGGCGCTGGTGTTCGACAGCGAGCGGCGCGTGCGCAGGGCATGCTCCAGCGTCATCGGCCCCAGGCTGGCCTTGGGCAGCGCGACCGATTCATAGCCCGGATAGGTTTTCCACGCCCGCACCACCATGCGGCGAATGGCGGGCGAGCGCAGAAACAGGGTGACGCGCTGCTTGAACAGGGCGTCGAGGGCCGGTGACAGCTTGGTGTGCTCGTGAAATTCCTCGACGATGGCGTGGTCGTCGTGGTCGAACATGTAGGCGTTGCTGAGCGTATCGAAGGACTTCATGGTGGCCCTCAGGGAAACGGGTGCGGCACGCGATTGAAGGCGGCGTCGCCGGCCAGGCCAAGGCGCGCCGGCACGTCCTGGTAGCGTGGACTGGCCAGCGCTGGCATGCTGTGAATCGAGGTCAGCGGCGCCAGTCCCGGCACCAGTATTTTTACGACCTGCAAACCCGCTTCGGCGATATCGCGCGGCGTCAGATCGACTTCGACGGCGTCAAGGCCGCACGCGGCCAGTGCCGCCTGCACCTGGCGCACATCGTCCTCGGGGCTGCGCGCCGGCGGCTGCGCGGGAATCGGCTTGAGCACGGCGCCATGGACCAGGAAGTCGAGCTCGCGCACCATCTCCGGTTCGCAGTACAGACGTACGTGATCCTCGAACTCGACGATGTTGGCGTAGTCGGGGGCCGGGCGCCAGTCGGCCCGCTCGACCATCAGGTGACTGGCCCAGGCGTGGCACTGCGCGGCTTCGAGCAAGGCCTTGGCGCACGCCGCCACCAGGCTGGTACGGGTGGCGCAGCCGACCACCGCGAACGGCCCCCGCTTGCCCTGCGCGATCCCGATGCACAGCACGGTGGGCACGGCGATGTCCAGGGTGATGTCGACCAGGTGAAACTCGATGCGGCAGCCAGCGTAGTGCTTGTCGTACAGGGCGGCGAGCTGGTCGTTGCTGCGAATATCGAGGCGCGGCATCCGCAGCCGGCGCATCCAGACGATCATGAAGGCGTCGCGCTCGATACATTCGAGCAAGCCGCCCAGCCGCGCCCGGGTCCGGTCAGGCCCGGCGCTGGCGCCGGTCGACACGCCGATCGCCACGAAGTCGCTGCGCAAGATGGTGTCGCGGTACAGATACGGGATGTACACGAGCGGCGCCGGCACGAAGCGCGCTGCGCCGCTGGCGAGGCAGTGAGCGCGCGCCCAATACATTGCCGTCGCCGGCGTCCACGGGCGCACGGGAAACTGCGGATCGTCGAACTGCGCCGGCAGGTAGTGGGGAAACGCATCCATGCCAAGCGCCGCCGGCCCCAGGCGGGCGGCACTGGCATGGGTCAAGCGCTCCCAAGGGATCACTGCGCACGCGTAGCGTTCGGCCGCCTCGCCCAGCGCCGCCAGGCCTGCCGCCTCGGCCGTCAGCCCGGCCGCGCCGGTGGCGCCGGGAATATCGGCGCCCAGGAACGCCGCCGTCGACGACAGCGCGCAGGCGCAGTTGTGGATGCGCGGCGCGCCCGGCTGTGCGCGCAGATGGACCAGGTGGCGCACCAGCGTGGTGGCCCCCACCAGGGTCGCCTGCAAGCGTGCGAACTGCGCGCCGGCAGCGTCGCCGCGACCATCGCGCAGTGGCGTGCTCAGGCCCATGCGGCCACCCGCTGCTGGCCGGCGCGGCCGCAAACGGGGCAGCGCGGCAGCTTCAATACATGGTGCAGGGTCAGCGAATAATCATCGAGCTCCACCGACAACATCTTGCCAGTGGTCTTGGCGATGCGCGACGGCAGCAAGGTATCACACACTTCGATACAGGCCAGGTTGGCGGCTATATCGGCGCGCGGCGCGAAATGGCCGAAGTCGACCCGCGGCCCCCCTTGCCGCACATATTCTTCGAGCCGCTCGCTGACCGCCACGTTGTGCAGGTTGCTTTTCAGGCGCGTTTCAAAGCAGCTGAAGCAGGCTGTCGAAGGGGGCACGATGGTGGGGCCGACGGTGACGCCACAGTGCTGGACGGCGCCCAGCAAAGTCCACGGCAGCCGCGCCAGCTGGGCGGCCCGGTTCAATCCATGCAGGCTGTCGTAAAAAAAGGTCGGCCCATCGATCACCGCCACCGCCATCGAGACCCCCTGCAGCAGTGCCGTCCAGTCCTGGTCCGACTGGGGGACGGCCGCCACGCAACGCACCGTGTCGGCGCCGCCCACGCGCTCCTGCCACACCGCCTGCCAGCTGCGGCCGGCATCGGCCGGCAGCAGTTGGGCGCTGTGGTGGACGTCGCGCGCCGAAATGGTGTCGCAGCCGACCACGGTGATACGGCCGACGCCCACCTGCAGCAAGTTCGCCACCAGGCTGCTGGTCATCGGCGCGGCGTTCACGATCAGCACGTGCGCCTGCTGCAGCACCGCCAGCGCGGCGCCGCCATCGTCCTGCTTATCAGAAAAAAACAGTTTGACCGCTTCGAACGGACCCGTATCGACCGCGCTGCCGGCCGCGGCCGGCGCCGTCAGCGTCAGGAAGCCATGGTCGTGCAAGGTGTGCAGCAAGGCGCGCGCGCGTTTCACCGGCAGTTGCTGGTGCAGCCGGCGTTGCACTTCACTGGCATCGTGCTCGCCATTGAGCAAGGGCGCGAGCAGACCGACGATGTCGCCGGCGGTGCGCGTGGAGGTGCGCAGGGTCGCCTGGTTGGCGTGCAGGATCACCTCACCGCCATCGCCGGGCAATACATAAAAGGGTTGAAGACGCAGGCGCTGTGCGCCGAAAATCATGTCGGACATGGGCTTTCCCGGATGATGGCGGCGGCCCGGCTCAAGCGGGCGCCAGCCGTTTCGCGCCAATGCCGGATCGACATCGACGCGAACATTACGGCGTGAACTACTCGGCGAACACGCAGGAACTCGAGGTCGAAGAGCAGGTCGAGCTGGTGCTGCTGGTGGTGGCGCAAAACATTCTGCCCATAAATTCATTGCCGAACATGCTTTGGTCTTGCAGGACTTCAAAATCGAGTTCATCGTCGCTGTCGATATCGTCGTGGTCCATGCTATTCTCTCCAAGTGGATGCGTGGTGGGATGGCCGGTCCGGAAAATGCCTATCCCCGACCTGGCGCGCTTGCAATGCATGTACGGAAATTGAAGAATTAATATAGCGTCCGTACAATGGACCCAATGATAGAGCCCGCTTTAAAGACGCCTTTGTCAATGCACAAGAACGCTTTTAGAGGCAGCAAGTGCGTATTTTTGATAGATTTGGCGCCGCGATATTGGCCGGGCCAGCGCGATGAGCGATGGCGCGCGCGGGCAAGGCGCGAGCAGGCCGCATGGCGAGGCGTGCCATGAGAAACCAGCGATCGACGCTCAGCGCAGGCAAAAAAACGCCGCCCTGGCTTTCGCAAGGACGGCGTTGGCTGACACGTTACGGCTTATGCGCCGGCGCGCGCCTTCTCGGTCGCAATCAATACCTGGCCACCACCGTAGCTGCCCTGCACGGGCGCGTCGCCGCCCAGGGTGATACGGATGGCGCAGTATTTGAACTCGGGGATCTTGGCGAACGGATCGAGGGCCGCATTGGTGAGCCGGTTGATGGCCGCCTCGTAATAGCAGAACGGCACGAACACGGCGCCCCGCGGCGAGCTTTCGTCGGCGCGCGCATACAGCCCCACCTTGCCGCGGCGCGACTCGATGGTGATGATGTCGCCCGGCTGCCCGCCCATCGCCGCCAGGTCGAGCGGGTGCACCAGCGCCACCGGGTCCGGCTCGAGCGCGTCGAGCACCAGCGCCCGGCGCGTCATGCTGCCCGTGTGCCAGTGTTCGAGCTGGCGCCCGGTGATGAGCACGAACGGGTAGTCGGTATCGGGCCGTTCGGCCGCCGGGATGATATCGGCGGGCACGAACTTGGCCCGTCCCGATTCACGCGGGAAGGTCTCGGTGAACACGACGGAGGTGCCCGGGTCGCCTTCCTTGACGCACGGGTACGTCACCGCGTGCTCCGCTTCAAGCCGGTCCCAGGTGATGCCACCGATGCTCGGCATGGTGCGGCGCATTTCGTCGAACACTTCCGAGACGTGGCCGTACTGCCAGTCCAGGCCCATGCGCTTGGCGATCTGCGCAATGATCCACAGGTCCGGTTTCGCATCGCCCGGCGCCTGCAAGGCCTTGCGTCCCATCTGCACCAGCCGGTCGGTGTTGGTGAACGTGCCATCCTTCTCGGGGAAGGCGGTGGCCGGCAAAATGACGTCGGCCAGGTAGGCCGTCTCGGTGAGGAAAATATCCTGCACCACCAGGTGCTCGAGCGAGGCAAGTGCATCGCGCGCGTGGTTGGCGTCCGGGTCCGACATGGCCGGGTTCTCGCCCATCACGTACATGCCGCGAATATCGCCATGCTTGATCGCGTGCATCACTTCGACCACCGTCAGGCCCGGCTTCTTGTCGAGCGTGTCCGGCGCCAGGCCCCAGGCTTTCTCGAAACTGGCCTGCACCTTGGGATCGGTGACGTGCTGGTAATCGGGATACATCATGGGAATGAGGCCCGCGTCGGAGGCGCCCTGCACATTGTTCTGCCCCCGCAGCGGATGCAGGCCCGTGCCGTCGCGGCCGATCTGGCCCGTCATCAGGGCCAGCGCGATCAGGCAGCGGGCGTTGTCGGTGCCGTGCACGTGCTGCGACACGCCCATGCCCCACAGGATCATCGATCCCTTCGAGGTGGCGTACAGGCGCGCCGTGTAGCGCAGGGTGTCGGCGTCGATGCCGCAGATGGGCGCCATCAGCTCGGGGCTGTAGCCCTCGACGTTCTTTTTCAGCTCCTCGTAACCGATGGTGCGGCTGTCGATGAAGGCCTGGTCAACCAGGTTCTCATGGACGATCACGTGCATCATCGCGTTGAGCATGGCGACGTCGGTGTCGGGCTTGAACTGCAGGAAGCGGTGCGAAATACGCGCCAGTTCCGAGCGGCGCGGGTCCATCACGATCAGCTTGCTGCCGTTGGCCACCGCATTCTTGATCCAGGTGGCCGCCACCGGGTGGTTGACGGTGGGGTTGGCGCCGATGATGACGATCACCTCGGCCTTGACCACGTCCATCACCGGGTTCGACACGGCGCCCGAGCCAATTCCCTCGAGCAGCGCCACCACCGACGAGGCGTGGCACAGGCGCGTGCAATGGTCGACATTGTTCGAGCCGAAGCCGGTGCGCACCAGCTTCTGGAACAGGTAGGCTTCTTCGTTCGAGCCCTTGGCCGAACCGAAGCCGGCCAGCGAGCGCTTGCCGTGGGTGTCGCGGATCTGGGCCAGCTTGCCGCCGGCCAGTTCCAGCGCCTCTTCCCAGCTCGCTTCGCGGAAGAACTCCATGACGCGGCTCGGGTCCATCTCGACGTCGCCCCGCTTGGGCGCGTCGCTGCGGCGAATCAGCGGCACCGTCAGGCGGTGCGGGTGGTGCGCGTAATCAAAGCCATAGCGGCCCTTGACGCACAGGCGGCCCTGGTTGGCGGGACCGTCGCGGCCCTCGACATACAGGATTTTATTGTCCTTGACGTTGTAGGTCAGCTGGCAACCCACGCCGCAGAACGGGCACAGCGACTCGATCTGCTTGTCGGGCACGCTCAAGGCGACCTCGCGCGCCGGCATCAGCGCGCCGGTCGGGCACGCCTGCACGCACTCGCCGCAGGCAACGCAGGTCGAGTTGCCCATCGGGTCGTCCATGTCGAACACGATTTTCGTGTCTTCGCCGCGCAGCGACAGGCCGATGACGTCGTTCATCTGCTCGTCGCGGCAGGCGCGCACGCAGCGCGTGCACTGGATGCAGGCGTCGAGATTGACCGACATGGCCGCGTGCGACAGGTCGGGGGCGATGCGCGCGCGCGCTTCGAAGCGGGGCCGGCCCACCTCGAGCTTGGCGGCCCACTGGTCGACTTCATTGTCGCGCGTGTAGGCCGTCT
The DNA here is from genome assembly GCF_049898325.1 of Massilia sp. DWR3-1-1. NCBI lineage: Bacteria > Pseudomonadati > Pseudomonadota > Betaproteobacteria > Burkholderiales > Oxalobacteraceae > Massilia > Massilia sp. DWR3-1-1. Next base: position 25,661 of record NZ_JAFCXL010000022.1, read on the forward strand.
CCGGCATGTCCGACAGCAGCAGCTCGAGCACCATTTTTTGCGCGGCGACGGCGCGCTCGCTCTGGCTGTCGACCTTCATGCCTTCGGTGGGGAAGCGGCAGCACGAGGGCGCCAGCACCCGTTCGCCGTTGATCTCGACCATGCACGAGCGGCAGTTGCCGACCGCGTCCAGGCCCGGCTTGTAACACAGGCGGGGGATCTCGACGCCTTCGCGGTCGGCGATCTCGATCAGGGTGTCGCTGGCGCGCGCGGTGACGCTGCGGCCATTCAATTCGAACGTCACGGTGGGGACGTCGATCCGGCTCAATTCATTGCGGGTGATGGCGTTCATGGCGTGGTGCTCCCTGCTGTTCCCAACTCGTGCGGAAAATATTTGATGACGCAGTCGACCGGATTGGGCGCAGCCTGGCCCAGGCCGCAGATCGAGGCGTCGCGCATGACCTGCGACAGGTCGGCCAGCATCGGCAGGTCCCAGACGGGCTTTTCGATCAGGCCCAGCGTCTTGGCGGTGCCGACCCGGCACGGCGTGCACTGGCCGCACGACTCGTGCTTGAAAAACGCCATCATGTTGCGCGCCGCCGCGGTGGCGCTGTCGAGGTTCGACAGCACGATGACGGAGGCCGAACCGATGAAGCAGCCGTACGGTTGCAAGGTGTCGAAGTCGAGCGGAATATCGCCCAGCGAGGCGGGCAAAATGCCGCCCGAGGCGCCGCCCGGCAGGTAGGCGTACAGGCTCTGGCCATCGGCCATGCCGCCGCAGTATTCCTCGATCAGTTCACGGATGGTGATGCCGGCCGGCGCCAGCTTCACGCCCGGCGCCTTGACCCGGCCCGACACCGAGAACGAGCGCAGGCCCTTGCGGCCATTGCGGCCATGGCCGGCGAACCAGGCGCCGCCCTGGACGAGGATGTCGCGCACCCAGTGCAGGGTTTCGAAATTGTGCTCGAGCGTGGGGCGGCCGAACAGACCCACCTGCGCCACGTAGGGCGGACGCAGGCGCGGCATGCCGCGCTTGCCTTCGATCGATTCGATCATGGCCGACTCTTCGCCGCAGATGTAGGCGCCGGCGCCGCGGCGCAGGATCAGCTCGGGCATATTGCCGATCGGCGGATCGAGCCGCAGCTTGTCGAGCTCGTTTTCCAGCAGGGCGCGGCAGCCGTGGTACTCGTCGCGCAAATAGATATAAATCGTTTCGATGCCAACCGCCCAGGCGGCGATCAGCGCGCCTTCGATGAAGCGGTGCGGATCGCGCTCGAGATAGGTGCGGTCCTTGAAGGTGCCCGGCTCGCCTTCGTCGATATTGATGGCCATCAGGCGCGGGCCCGCTTCCTTGCCGACGATGCGCCACTTGCGCCCGGCCGGAAAGCCGGCTCCGCCCAGGCCGCGCAGGCCCGAGTCTTCCATGATCTTGATGACCGATTCGACATCGCGCGTGCCGCTGATGCATTCGTTCAGCAGCGCGTAGCCGCCGTCGGCGCGGTAGGCGGCGTAATCGATGTACGGCGCCGGCGCGTGGCGCGTCTGCTTGTTGTCGACGGCGGCGACGATCGCTTCAACGCTCGCGTGCGGCACGGGATGTTGTCCCACCACCGCCGCCGGCGCCTGCTCGCAGCGGCCGATGCAGGGCGCGGCGATGACGCGCACGTCCTGGCCCAGGATGGCCGGCAACCGGGCCAGCAAATCCTTCGCGCCCGCCATCTCGCACGACAGGCCGTCGCACACCCGCACCGTCAGCGCGGCCGGGGCGTCGCCGCCTTCCTTGACGATGTCGAAGTGGTGATAAAACGAGGCCACTTCGTAGACCTCGGTCTGGGCCAGCTTCATCTCGGCCGCCAGCGCCGCCAGGTGGCGCGCCGACAGGCTGTTGTAGGCATCCTGGATCTTGTGCAAGTGCTCGATGAGCATGTCGGCCGCGCGCGAACTGGACCCCAGCAGCGCCTGGACTTCCGCGAGCGCGGCCGGATCGACCCGGCGACCCTTGGGGGCTTCGCGCTTGCGCAGGCGCGATGCTCCCTCCACTTTGATGGGGGTAATAATTTGGCTCATACTGTTTCCTGTGTCAGGGCCTGTGTCAGGCCTCAATGGGCTTGGCTCATTGGCGTCGCCTCAATTTACGACACCGGGCCACCTTGTCGGCGTGCCCGGCATCACTAGTCTACCTACTACGTTTTCACCACCAAGTACTTGTTTACCTTACTCTTTTTCACTTACGGGGACGGCATTTTCTTACTGTACGTCGAGCAACAAACCGGGTCAGTGCTTCTTCAAATCACGCGTTCGCTGCGCAGGTGGGCGATTTCCTCGCTGCTGTAACCGAGTTGCGACAGCACCTGTTCCGTGTGCTCGCCCAGCAGCGGCGAGCGCTCGACGTCGGTGGGGCTGTCCGACAGCTTGATCGGGTTGCCCACCGTGAGGTATTTGCCCCGTTCCGGGTGGTCCACCTCGACGATGGTGCCGGTCTTGCGCAGCGACGGCTCTTCGGCGATTTCCTTCATCGACAGGATGGGACCGCACGGAATGTCGAACTGGTTCATGGCGTCCATCGCCTCGAACTTGGTCATGGTCTTGGTCCACTCTTCGACCGTGGCGAAAATTTCCATCAGGCGGGGCAGGCGCGCGCGCGGGGTGGCGTAGTCGGGATGGGAAATCCATTCCTCCTTGCCGATCACGCGGCAGATCGCGGCCCAGGCCGGCGCCTGCGCGACAAAGTAGATGTAGGCGTTGGGGTCGAGTTCCCAGCCCTTGCACTTTAAAATCCAGCCGGGCTGGCCGCCGCCCGAGGCATTGCCGGCGCGCGGCACGGAGTCGCCGAACTGCCCGTTCGGATACTGGGGATACTCTTCCATCACGCCGGTGCGCTCGAGCCGCTGCTGGTCGCGCAATTTGACCCGGCACAGGTTGAGCACCGCGTCCTGCATCGAGGTCAGCACTTTTTGGCCGCGCCCCGTGTGGGTGCGCTGGTACAGGGCGGTGACGATGCCCAGCGCCAGGTGCAGGCCGCTGCCGCTGTCGCCGATCTGGGCGCCGGTCACCATCGGCGGGCCGTCGTCGAAGCCGGTGGTGGCGGCCGAGCCGCCGGCGCACTGGGCGACGTTTTCATAGACCTTGCAGTGCTCGTAGGGACCGGGGCCGAAACCCTTGACGGACGCCACGATCATTTTCGGATTGAGTTCCTGGATGCGTTCCCAGCTAAAGCCCATGCGGTCGAGCGCGCCGGGGGCGAAATTTTCCACCAGCACATCGCAATCCTTGATCAGGGTCTCCAGCACTTCCTTGCCCAGCGGCTTCTTGGTGTCGAGTGTGATCGAGCGCTTGTTGTGATTCAACATCGTGAAATACAGGCTGTCGACGCCGGGAATGTCGCGCAACTGGCCGCGCGTGGCATCGCCCTCGCCGGCCCGCTCCACCTTGATCACGTCGGCGCCGAACCACGCCAGCAGCTGCGTGCAGGTCGGGCCCGACTGCACATGGGTAAAATCGAGAATACGTACGCCGTCCAATGCTTTGCTCATGGCACCACTCCGATAAATGTCTCTGTTTTCGATTATGCCCGACAAAGCCGCCAGATTGTGGTCAGCTCAGTTGTCCCCGTCTGTCTGTTTTTATCGATGATTCGGCGGCGTAGGGGCATCATATCGACGCCCCCCTCGCGGGCTCATTGACCACGGTCAAGAATAGCCAGAAGCCCAAGTTGCTGGCATGCCTGACAAGGAAAATGCCCCCTTTTGCCGCAATTTCAGCATCTGCCAGCCCACGTTTTGCCGGGGGCTTGTATGCTTGTCACCTATCGAACCCTGGAGCTGACCATGCGCGCAATTGAAATCACCCATCCTGGCCCACCCGACGTGCTGCAACTGTGCGAGCGCCCCACGCCCGTGCCCGGCCCCGGCCAGGTGCTCATCAAGGTGCACGCGGCCGGCATCAACCGCCCCGATGTGCTCCAGCGCACCGGCAACTATCCCGTGCCCAAGGGCGCGTCCGACCTGCCGGGACTGGAAATTGCGGGAGAAATCGTCAGCGGCGACCTCGCCGGCAGCCCGTTCGCCGCGGGCGAGATGGTGTGCGCGCTGGTGCAGGGAGGCGGGTATGCCGAGTATTGCATCGCCGACCTGCCCCTGTGCCTGCCCGTGCCCGCGGGCATGAGCATGCTGCAAGCGGCCTCGCTGCCGGAAACGTTTTTTACCGTCTGGAGCAATGTGTACGACCGCGCCGCCCTGCAGAGCGGCGAAACCTTCCTGGTCCAGGGCGGCTCGTCGGGCATCGGCGTCACCGCCATCCAGCTCGCCAAGGCGCTGGGCCACACCGTGTTCGCCACCGCCGGCTCGGACGAAAAATGTCGCGCCTGCGAAGCGCTGGGCGCCGACCGGGCCATCAACTACAAGACGGAAGATTTTGTCGAAGTTGTCAAGGCGGCCACCGACGGCAAGGGCGTCGACGTGATTCTCGACATGGTCGGCGGCGACTACGTGCCCCGTGAAATCGCCTGCCTGGCCGACGACGGCCGACTGGTGTTCATCGCCCTGCTGGGCGGCGCCAAGGCCACCGTGCCGCTGGGCCAGATCCTGATGCGCCGCCTGACCCTGACGGGCTCGACCCTGCGCCCGCGCCCGCTGGCGTTCAAGGCGGCCATTGCCGCCAAGCTGCGCCAACACGTCTGGCCCCTGCTCGAGGCCGGCACCATCAAGCCGGTGATTTTCCAGAGCTTCCCGCTGGCCCAGGCGGCCCAGGCGCATGCGCTGATGGAATCGAGCTCGCACGTGGGCAAGATCGTGCTGGAAGTGATCCCGGCCGCCTGAGCCGGGGACGTACCGGGGCGACGCTTACTGGCGCAATTGCGCCAGCAAGGCGCGCGCTTCGTCCACCTGGGCGAAGCGGATGTCGGGGCCGGTGATGGCTTCGAGTTCCTTGCGCGCGGCCGGCCGGTCGCCCGACTTGATCAGTCCCTGGGCCACGTGCAGGCGGATGTCGTGCGCCTGCGGCGCCAGCACGCTGGCGCGCAGCAACAGCGGCAGTCCGCGCGCCACGTTGCCCTGCTGGACCAGGATCCAGCCCAGCGTATCCATCACCATCGGCTGCTCGCCCGCCATCGTGTAGGCCTGGTCGGCGGTGGCCACGGCGCGCTTGTCGCCGCCCAGGTGATAGCTCATCGCCAGGTTATTGAGCACCACCAGGTTTTTCGGATAATGCGCCACGATCGATTCGTACTGCGCCGCCGCCGCCGCATACTGCTTGTCGTTCAGGGCGCACTCGGCACGGTACATTTCCACCCGCATGTCCTTCGGATGCTGCTGCAGCCAGGCGCTCACGCGGCGCGCCGCCTCCTCGTTCTTGCCGCCGGCGCGCAAGGCACTGGCCAGCTTGACCAGCGCTTCGCTGTGCCTGGCGATGGCCAGCGCTTTTTCGAACATGGGCATTGCCTCGGCCAGCTTGCCATCGGCCTGCAGCACATCGGCGCTGAGCTGGTAGCCGGCAGCCGACTCGGGGTGGGCGCGGATGATGCGCGTGGCCTGTTGCAGCGCCAGGCCATGCCAGCCCTTGCGCACGTACAGCTCGATCAGGGCCAGTTGGGCGGCCGGGAAGTCCGGCTGGATCGACAGCGCCGACTTGAACACCTCTTCGGCAGCGCTGTCCTTCTTCGTCACCATCAGCAAGGCGCCCAGCTGCATTTGCGCCTGCGCCGAGCGCGGCAGCGCCACCGTCAGCTTGCGGTAGGAATCGGTCGCGCCATCGAGGTCGCCATTGGCCAATTGCGCCTTGCCCATCAGGTCGAGCAGGTCCGGATCGTCCGCATGCGACACTTTTAATTGCAGGGCGACGTCGAGCGCCTTCTGGGTCTGCTTGAGCTTGAGGTACTGGGAAATCAGGTTGACCGACGGCGTCGTCGCCGTCGGGTCCACCGCCACCGCCTTGAGCAGCCAGTCGGTCGCCTCCTGCTGGCGGTCGGCCTCGACGGCCATATTGGCCAGCGCCGTCATGGCGTCGACGTTGTTCGGATTGGCGGCCAGGAACGCTTTCAGGCGCGCGCTGGCCGCCTCGGTCTTGCCGGCGCGGATATCGAGTTGCACCAGGTTGGCCACGGCCGGGAAGAAATTGGCCTGCGCCTTGAGGGCGCTTTCAAAGGCGGCGCGCGCCTGCACCAGGTCGTTCAGGCCGATATACGTCAGGCCCTTCAGGTCGAGCACCGTCGGATTGGCGCTCTGCTGCTGTTCCAGCGCCACGGCCGCCTTCAGCGCGGCTGGATAATTACCCAAATTCATTTCTGTGCGGATCAGCGCGATGCCCGCTTTCGGCGACTTGCTGTCGAGTTGGGTTGCCATCTGCAAGTCGTCGATGGCCTGGGTGGCATTGCCCTTGCCCAGCCGGCTCATCGCCAGTGACATGCGCAGCGAGGCGGCCTTCGGATCGAGTGCGCTGGCCCGTTCAAAATACTGGCCCGCCTGGTCGTAATTGGCCGCCTGCATATACGATTCGCCCGCCAGCGCCAGCAACTGCACATCCTTGGGACCGTTTTGCAGGGCCGGCTCGAGCACGGCCAGCGCCGCGGGCGAATCGCCCCGCTTGAGCAGCGACTGCGCCAGCATCTTGCGGGCGTAGACGTTGTCCGGGTGCTTTTCCAGGTAGTGGCGCAGGTGGTGCTCGGCCTGGTGCAAGGACCCCAGGTTGAGCGCCGCGGCGCCTGCCAGCAGCAAGCTGGGCATGTGTTCCGGCGCCACCCGCAATACGGTGCGAATCTGGTCCTGCGCTTCGACGTTCTTGCCCATCGAAAAATCGAGCAGGGCCTGGCTGTAGGCCACCAGCAAACTGCCCGGTGCAATCTTGCGCGCAGCCACCAGCTCCCTGGTGGCCGCCGGGTAATCGCCCACGCCGATGTCGAGGTAGGCTTTTTCCACGTTGGCGGTGCGGTGAAACGGATTGATCGCCAGCGCCTTGTCGTAGGCGGCCAGCGCTTCGGCGGTTTTATTCTCCGCACGCAACAGGTCGCCGCGGAACATCTGCGCGTCCGTGCTGTTCGCCTGCGAGGCGATGGCATCGATCGAATACCGGTTGGCCGCCACCAGATCGCGGTTCAGGAAGGCCAGCCGGCCCAGCCCGATGAGCGCGTTTACATAGTTGGGTTTGGTTTCGAGGGCAAACTGGTACAACTGGCGGGCATCTTCCGGCCGGCTCAGCGCCAGGTAAGCATCGCCCCGCAGGCACAATAATTCCGGATCCTTCGAACCGACGTCGCGCTGGGTTTCATCGAGCGCCTTCTGAAACTGTCCCTGCAGATTCAGGGCCCGGCCCAGCACGGGCGAGGTCTGGCCGATGGCCACGTTGGCCGCCATCGCCAGGCGGATCTCTTTCTCGGCGCTCACGGGATCGCCCTGGTCCAGGTAGACGCGGGCGAGCAACAGGCGAAACTCGCCATCTTTCGGCGCGCTCTCGAGCGAGGTTTTCAGGACGATCACGGCCGCATTCAAATCACCCTTTTTCTGGTAGGCCAGCGCCTTGGCGCGCACCTCATCGTGGGAAGCGGGCGCGCAACCGCCCAGCAGAAAGGCGCCGGCGAGCGCGGCGCCCAGCAGCGCGGGGCGAAAATCACTGTGACTCAAATACAACATGACCATCCTTTTGCGAGTAGACCTCAAACAACGAATTTGTCAGCATGGTGGCACATTAAAAGTTGCTCTGCAATAAGTATCTGGGCGACGCCGCCATAGTTAGAACACCAACTATGTGGTGTCTTGTCGAGATTTTTTACAGTCGAGCGATTCGCCGTTGGCAGTTTTGACGTAAGATCCTGATTACAAAGATTTGTTTATCCATGGCATGATTCATGCTATAAAGACCATAACAATCAATAACGGGATTCCGAAATGACTAAATTAGAAAGTTTGGCCATTGCAGCGTTTGCTACCCTGGCAATCAACACTGCGCACGCTGGCACCATACAAGACAATTACTACGGCGCCACCGGCACTGGCGACTACATCGGCACCAGCAAATACGACATCACGGGCGCCAGCATCACCCGGGTCGGCAATTCGCTGGTCATTGCGATCAACACCGTGTTCACCACGGAGACCATCTCCTATGGCACCAACCTGAGCCAGAAGATCACCATCGGTTACGGCGACCTGTTCCTGTCGGACGTGTGGAATCCCGTCGGCGGCGCGTCCACCAAGTACGCCACTGACAGCCTGGCCACCACCGGCACGGTGTGGAAATACGCGCTCGGCATCGATACGGCACGCTTCACGGCGGGCGCGATCTCCAATGCCGTCGTGTCGCTGTACAAGCTCAACACCCCCACCTCGATCGCCGCCGGCGTCAACGGCGCCAACATCAACAGTTCGAACACGGTGATGGCCGGCCAGAATCAGAACCTGTCGGGTCTGATTTATCGTACCGGCCAGGCCGACACCGTCAATACCAGCTCGGGCACGGTCGCCGACACGAACAAAGATGGCAAACTGAACGTGGCCAATGGCCTGGTGACGTTCTCGATGGACATCACCGGCACCGAGATGATGAACTGGACTTCCTTCGCCATGCACTGGGGTGAAACCTGCCAGAACGACGTGATCGAAGGCATCACCAGCGTCGTCCCCGAGCCAGGCAGCATGGCCTTGCTGGGCCTGGGCCTGCTGGGCATGCTGGCGGCGCGCCGCCGCAAGCTGGTCTGACCATCGTCGATGGGCGGCGCTGACGGCGCCGCAGCACCTCCCCCACGCCCGGTTCGCCGGGCGTTGTCATTTGTGACAGGCATTTGCAAGATGCGCTCCTGAAAAATGTTACACGACCTGGCGTGGATTTTGATGTACATCAAAGTTGCCCCACGCCAATATCTCTTACACTCTCCGCTCGGACACAATTCCCCCGCATCAACGCCCGGGCCCCAGCACGCCCGGCGCCTTGCCCGACCACGACGGGATGGCCGCGCTGACCGCGCATGCGCAGTGCGCCAGCTTCGGCAGATTTTATAGAGCGAGCATAGAACATGAGAAGCAATCTCCCCGTCACTGACATTGAATACGCGCTGGGCGAGACGGAAACGATCGTCTCCACGACCGACCTGGACGGCAATATCACCTATGCCAATCCCTATTTCGTCCAGGCCAGTGGCTACACGGCGGCCGAGTTGCTCGGTGCGCCACAAAACATCCTGCGCCATCCCGACATGCCGGCCGAAGCGTTTGCCGATCTGTGGCACACCGTGCGGCAAGGCAAGGCATGGACGGGGCTGGTGAAAAATCGGCGCAAGAACGGCGATTTCTACTGGGTCAGCGCGAACGTGATTCCGGTGATGGAGGGTGGCAAGATTGCCGGCTACATGTCCGTGCGCACGCGGCCCGAGCGCAGCGCCGTGGAGGCGGCCGACGCCCTGTATCGGCGGCTACGGGCCGGCAATCCGGACAAGCTGGCGATCCGGCAGGGCCACATTGTGCGCACGCGGGGCTGGGGGCGGTTCGCGGACCGGCCGAATCTGTCGCTGGCAAGACGCACCGCGCTGAGCCTGGGCAGCGCCATGCTGCTGGTGGTGGCGGCGGCGCTGTTGCCGCACGTGGGCGCGGGCCAGGCTGGGGCGCCGTGGTGGCAGGCCGGCCTGGCCGCGGCCGCGCTGCTGTGCCTGACACACTACTGGCTGTCGATCCAGCAGTCGGTGCTGGCGCCCTTGCAGCAGGCCCGGCTGGCCTGCCAGACCATGGCGGGCGGCGACATGACGTTTCCCATCAAAACCGATCGCACCGATGAAATTGGCCAACTGCTGCGCTCGCTGCGCCAGCTCAATGTCAATTTACGCTCGATCGTGGGCGATGTGCGCAGCAATTTCGAGGAAATCGGCAGCGCCACGGGAGAAATCGCCGCCGGCAACATGGACCTGTCCGGGCGCACGGAGGCGCAGGCGGCGGCGCTCGAGGAGACTGCGTCGAGCATGGAGCAGTTGGCCGCCACGGTGCAGCAAAACAGCCAGAGCGCGGTGCATGCCAGCAAAATGGCCAGCGAGGCCATGCAGATTGCCGGTGATGGCGGCCAGGTGGTGACGGACGTCGTGCAGACCATGGCGGAAATTGGCAGCGCATCAAAAAAGGTCACCGACATCATCGACATCATCGAGGCGATTGCCTTCCAGACCAATATTTTGGCGCTCAACGCGGCGGTGGAAGCGGCCCGCGCCGGCGAGCAAGGGCGCGGTTTCGCCGTGGTGGCGACCGAAGTGCGCCACCTTGCCCAGCGCAGCGCGGCGGCGGCCAGGGAAACCCGGGTGGTGCTGGCGGTATCGTCCGACAAGGTCAGTGCGGGCGTGGCGATGGCCGAGCGGGCCGGCAGCACGATGGAAGAGATCATTGCCTCGGTCGGCCGGGTCACGGGCATCATGGGCGAAATCGCCTCCGCCTCCGCCCAGCAAAGCGCCGGCATCGCCCAGGTCAACACGGCGGTACTGCAAATGGACGAAGTGACCCAGCAAAACGCCGCCCTGGTCGAGCAGGCCGCCGCCGCCGCGGTCAGCCTCGAGAAGCAGACCGCCAACGTGGTGCAGGCGCTGGAAGTGTTCAAGCTGACCGCCAACAAGCGCTTGCGGGCGCCGCGCCATCCGGCGGGCCGGCGCACGGCGCCGCTGGCGCTACGCGCCTGAGCAGGGCCGGGCGGGCGCCCGAGGGCGCACCGCGGGCACTGACACCGATACCGGCCCTTTCACCGGGACACTGAACCGCGTCCCTGTCGCTACGGCGCTGCCGTCAGGGGCCGCTTAAAATGCTTCCCATTCATCGGCGCTGGCATGTGATTTTGCCATCGGGCCGCGCGCTGGCGTCGCTGGCGCCAGTGCCACGCGTGTCGGCGCGGGCGCCGTCACGGGCCGGCGGGCCGGGGTGCCCGCCTCGATAGCGTCGAGGCGGAACACGCCCACCACCTGCAGCAGTGTGCCCGCCTGGTCCTGCAAGCTTTCGGCGGCCGCGGCCGCCTCTTCCACGAGGGCGGCGTTTTGCTGCGTCACGGCATCCATTTGCGAGATGGCCTCGTTGACCTGGGCGATGCCGATGCTCTGTTCGTGGCTGGCGCTGCTGATTTCGCCCATGATGTCGGTGACGCGGCGCACGCTGGCGACCACCTCATCCATGGTGCTGCCGGCGGCGAGCACGAGCTTGTTGCCGTTTTCAACCTTGTCGACGGAGTCGCCGATCAGGGTCTTGATTTCGCGCGCCGCGGCGGCGCTGCGCTGTGCCAGGTTGCGCACTTCCGAGGCCACCACGGCGAAGCCACGGCCCTGCTCGCCGGCACGCGCCGCTTCGACCGCCGCGTTCAGGGCCAGGATATTGGTTTGAAAAGCGATGCCGTCAATCACGCTGATGATGTCGACGATCTTTCGCGACGACACGTCGATCGAGGCCATCGTCTCGACCACTTGCGCCACCACGGCGCCGCCCTTGACGGCGACCTCGGAGGCGCAGGCAGCGAGCGTATTGGCCTGGCGCGCGCTGTCGGCGTTCTGCTTGACGGTACTGGCCAGCTCCTCCATCGAGGCGGCGGTCTGTTCGAGCGTGCTGGCCTGTTCCTCGGTGCGGGCCGACAGGTCCAGGTTACCGGCGGCGATCTGGCTCGAGGCGGTGGCGATGGTATCGGTACCCGAGCGCACGTTGCCGACGATCTGCACCAGCGAGGCGTTCATCTCTTTCAGGGCCAGCAGCAGTTGGCCCGTCTCGTCCATGGCGCCAATCTCGATCCGGCTCGTCAGGTCGCCCGCGGCGATGGTTTGTGCAACCCGCATGGCCTGGTTCAGGGGACGCGTGATGCTGCGCGTAATCCAGAAGGCGAAGCCACATGCGACCAGGGTGGCCAGTGCCGCCAGCACCCCCATCATGGTACGGCTGGCGCTGAAGGTACTTTCCGCTTCCACACTGCCCTTTTCCACCAGCAGGCCGCCAAGCTTGACCAGGCCGCGCACACTGTCGAAATACGCCTGCTGTTCGTTGGCCAGGGTCGTCAGCAGCAGGCGGATCGCCTCCGGCTTGTTGCCATCGGCGACCAATTTCAGGAATGTATCCTGCCCGCTGCGGTATTTGGCGCGCGTGTCGACGATGCCGCTGAAAATCTGCCGCCCCTTCTCCGTATTGAGCAATTTGTCGAGCGCGTCGAGATCGTTGCTCACTTCCTGCCGCTTGGCGGCGATTTCCTCGAGCGCCTTCTTGACCTGTTCCGGGTCTTCCACGATCAACAGGTTGCGCATCTGGACCGCAGTGATGCTGATCCCATCGAGCACCGCGCTGGCAAGCATGACTTTCGGATAGCGGTCATTGACAATCAGCCTGGTCGCATCGTTGAGGGCGCCCAGGCGCACGATCCCCAGCGATGTGATGCCGATTAACAACAGAACGACGAGACCAAATCCCGCAATAAGGCGGGTGCCAACCTTCATATTCATGTTCATGGTGATTTCCAGGTGCAGCGAAATAGTCGCTCAAGGTGGCAACAATGTCCATGCGCGGCAAGATGCCGGCAGCGGTCGGAATGAAATCGCCTGAGCGGGGTGGGGGCAAGGGCGGGAGTTAAATCAGGAAGAATCTTCGCTAACCGATAAAGATTTCTGCGTAGAAATAATAGAAGTTAAATCAAATGGCGTCAATCGTTTTAATCGGTTCAAGTAAATCAGGTGAACCGCTCACGCCCATTGGAAGGCGACTCTGCGATTAGCGTCGTTGCTGCCGACGGCAGGGTCTTCCACGCTATTGGCAGCGTCGGCCACGCAGCGCAATCGAGCAAGAATTTATTGGCGCGACGCGCCGTCAATTGTGACGAAAAATCGCCTCGTCATTGGGAGATTTTTACTTTAGAAGCGTAACAATGGGTTCATCTGCAATGCCGGTCTGATGGTGTAATAACCGGGATATTCGAGTATCAGCTTCAGGCGGAGACGCATAATTTATGCCAAACCATTTTTTAATAATACACATTATATTGTTAAATCGCCGTAATACATTTATATAGCGCACGGTAGTATGTCAATACAATCCAAGCGACGCGCAATAAGGCTTTCGGCATATAAACAAGAAGGCGGGCATTCGTCGCGGATCCTGTGATTGATTGCTGGTACGTGCGGCGGCGGCCGCGACGGGGGCCTGTAACGGCGCAGTGCGGGCGCGGCGTGAACACCTGGGGCGCCGCCCCATGTCGATGGGATAGAGCACGACAGACGCTTGCCGCAACCGTGCGTGCTGGCTTCTATCCGTGCGCACCGGGTCGGTCTGGCCGTCTATCTGGATGACCCGGAGGTATCAATCGACACGAACGCCCGAGCAGCGCGGCAAGGCGGGATCGATGTCGTCGGCAAGCGCCGCAACGTCGCCATGTTCGCTCAGGCCGACGAGGGGATCGCCCAGCGTCGAGCGTCCTTTGCCAGCTTCCTGTTCCGTAAACAGGCTGGGCTCGGGCATCATCCTCGGTGTGGCTCGTCGTTCAGCTTGGTATCAGAATGGCGTCATACGCCAGTTCATGGCGTCCACCATGACCGGCCGCTGCTGGAGCAGGGCTACGGTCACCAGGATGCGGCCGCGAGCATCGCGCTGCCGGCCAACGCCTTGCTGCTCGCGGTCAGTATCGTCAAACCGGTAACGGCCGCTGCCATTGAGCGCCTAAAGGGTCTCGGTGGGGTTTGCGCTGATGACCGCCAAAGCCATGGCGCAGTGTGGCGCGCACTACCAGACCTGGGGCAGCGATGCCGCCGAACTGCCCTCCGCCAGCACCGGCACCGTCTTGCGCGCGCCGCTCGACCAGTTCGCCTTCGATAAATTATGCGGTAGCCAGACGATCCTGCGCCAGCGCCGGTAAGGCGCCAGCTACGCGGTGCTGCTGAATAAATCAAATGGTTTCGAGGCCGCCACGCTGATGGTGGCGCTCGACCGATCCGGAAATGCGCTCCAGCGCCGGATAGCGCAGCGATGGCGCGCGCCTGCCTGTCGACTGCCTTCGCGATGGCCAGGATCGGGTTCGCGTTTGGCGCGCCAGTCAAAACTAGCGGCTCCAAAAAAAGAAAAAGCCGGATTTCTCCGGCTTTCGCTAAGTCTTTGATTCTATTGGTCGGGACGGAGTGATTCGAACACTCGACCCCTTGCACCCCATGGGCATAAATGGCAATCCTGGCAAGTCCGGCACCGTCCAGCGATTCCTTTGAAATCAATCGCTTATAAAAATCGACGTCAGGCAGCGTCCGCTGAAATCCGCCGGCATCGGAAAATATTTTGTGCCCGGCTTGTGCACGGATTGTGCACGGATCAGCAGGACTATACAGTACCAGCATGGCCAAGATGACCGCCCTGCAGGTGGCAGCGCTGCGCCCGGCGGACAAACCGCAGCGGGTGGCTGTCGATACGGGCCTGCAACTGCGCATTGCCACGAGCGGCGTGAAAATCTGGGTGGTCTAAAGTGGAGCCCCTCGGCTCGCTTTTCATGAAGCATGACATCTTGCCGAACTTGGCCCGACACAGACAACACGTTGATCGTGTGCAAAACGCGACGCAAGTTCCCCCCAGAAAATAGCTTTCATTTTTGGAGGAAGAACATGGAATCGACAATTTACGACGGTGATTTGATGGCCTTGAAAGAACATGCGCCGTTCGGCAATGGCGAGTGTGTCGCCCTGCCTCAGGCGCTGACAGACATCGGCCATACGAGCAACTGGCGTCCAGGTATGCGTGTGATGGACCTGGAATTTCTGCCATCAGGAACCGTCATCGCAAACTTCAAGATCAAGGAGGGTTTTTTGCAACGCTTTCCGAATCAGCACGGTTATCACGTGTCGTTTTTCATGGGGTTCTCGCCGCTGCGCGCTTCGACCGGCGAGCCGTTGGGAATCATCGTGATGGATCAGTGGCGTGGAAGAAGGGTTCTGCCACGAACGATCAAGTCCTACGCTGACGCAGAGGCGAAAAGAATGCGCATCTCCCCCTGCGACAACGCCAACGAATTTTATGTGGTCATGAAATGAAAGCGCTGCTGGCCAGCCTCCTGCTGTGCGCCGGTGCGCAGGCCAAGGAGTTCCACTGCCCCTCGCAATACCCAAGCGAAACGCACGCTCTGGTTGGCGATACCCATACCTTTGTCTCTCCGTCCCGTCTGGTAAGGGCCGGCGTGTATTGGGGCGAACTGGGTGGTCAGGGAGAGATGCACGGCGATCGCAAGACCAGCAAGGACGCGGTCCTGGTCAGATTTGGGCTTCCCGAGAAGGAAAAGAAGTGGTTCGTTTGCGAATACGGCAATTCCAGCATCACCATGTGGACGGCCATCGAAGACAGGGCCACTGAATGCTTGCTGCAGCAGAGTAGCCGTGGCGGCGTCGTTACTGTGAGGGCCCAGTGCAAGTAGGCGATCTTGTCGCGCCATGACGGTCTCCGGCAGGCCGGTAACCTCGCAGCCGCCCGGCACGTCGCGATCCAGCGCACGCTACGCGGCAGCTATCGAGATGTCGGCGAACCGCATGCGCCGCGGGACTGTGGTCAGCCTGGTGTCGAATGGGGGACGTCACCGCTGTGACACGGGAACACGATGCCACCATCGCGCGGCATCTGCCGCTGCAGCGACAGCTGGACTAAGGAGGCGGCGAATTTTTATGATTGGGTGGTGCAGGAGCAAGTGCTGCTGCGCAGCCTGACAAGAATGAAGGTGCCCAGCCTGTTCTGGCACAGACCCAGTCTGCGTGGCGGCTGACAACTCCCTGGCGTCAGTAGCGCACTGTCGGGATACCGGAAAAACCGCCGCCTAAGGTGCCGCCATGAGCGTGCACAAGCGCCCCGCATGAGCCCGCACAAACCCCGTCCACACCAAATTTTTTGTGTATACCTTGTGCACGGACCCATAAATAGAAAAAGCCGGATTTCTCCGGCTTTCGCTAAGTCTTTGATTCTATTGGTCGGGACGGAGTGATTCGAACACTCGACCCCTTGCACCCCATGCAAGTACGCTACCAGGCTGCGCTACGCCCCGACTGAGGCAAAATTATAGCAGACGGTTTGCCAAATTTGCACGGGAAAGCTGCAAGTAGGCCAAGAAAATCGCAGGCGCCTCGCGCCGCCCTACTTCCAGTCGCCGCGCAGGTCGCGCACCTGCGCCTGCAAGTACTCGGGTGTCGCCTCGAGCGGGCGCACCGGGGCGCCCACCGCCAACGCCAGTTGCGAACGGGGACCGCGGGTAAATACGCGGCCAAACAGGTTCTCCTTGTCGCGCGTGAACACGCTGCCCCACAGGCCGCGCAGCGCCATCGGGATCACCGGCACCTTGCTGCGCTCGACGATCTTGGCGATGCCGCCGCGGAACTCGTTGAGCTCGCCGTCGCGCGTCAGTTTGCCTTCGGGGAAAATGCACACGAGGTCACCCTCGTGCAGGGCACGGGCGATGTCGATGTACGCTTTCTCCATCAGCCACGGGTCTTCCTTGGCGGGGGCGATGGGGATGGCCTTGGCGGTGCGGAAAATCCAGCCGGCGAACGGGATCTTGAAGATATTGTGGTCCATCACGAAGCGGATCGGCCGCGGACTGGCCGCGACGATCACCAGCGCGTCGACGTAGCTGACTTATCGGTCTAAAAAACAGTAAACAATCTAGCATGTGAGTGAGTGAAAACGGCCGCGCGCCGTAGCTTCTTTGAGATTTAGTAAACAAGTCTCCGAGTTTGCCCCGGTTGTTTACACTTCTTTGCGCAACTATGGAAGCAATCTCCGGTGCGCAGCTCCGGTCGCCGAGGGAACTAGCAGCGAAACTACCTGTGCACCGTATGAATACGCAACCAGTGACGGCCTATTCGCCTCCCTATCAAACGCTACTTCTGCCCAATGCGCTGTAATGAGACGACGACGCACATGCCGCTAAATTGAAGTGTCCCCAGCCACGCTGAGAGATTCGTCCTCCGGACGACTCGACGAACCGGCTCGCCGCCCGCCCCAGTGAGTAGGACAAGGTGTTTTGTGTTAGCCATTGATTGGGCTTTGGGAATCCACCAGGAAAATTAGTACCTATCCTGCAGTTCAGCGCACATGGAAACATCAGCAGAGAGTGAACATTACTTGGAAATGCAGCCTTGCGCGAACCCCAAAGGTAATTTGGCGAAATCCTAACCTACGCGCACAGACTGTTGCCGCAACCACACACTACCGACAGACCTGTCATTTTTTTAAGTTTGGCATTCTTGCCTCTTCATCATTACGAGTACAATAGAAAATTCCATCGGCCCATCGGAATGCACATTCGAACGCCATCGAAATTTTCAACCATGACTTAAGTTAAGTCGTCGGTTACCAAACTATATCTTTAGGACGACTACAGTGATTTCAGGAAAACGAATTCGTACTTTTATACAATTATTATTATCACTTTCCATATCTGTATCACTAGGTACCGAAGCCGCCACGAAAAAAGAAAAGAAGCTCGCTTCCGATTCTCAAACCGTCCAGATTAACGGACAGATATTTATAGTCACTAAGGGCCAAGAGGCGGTGAAACTGGCCCTAGTGCCCGTGTCCATTATTACCGAAAAAGAAGTTCAAGCATTACTTTCGTCGAGGGCGGCCGCATTAAATCAAACTCGTCGCGAACTGGTGCCTATAATTTTAAGCAAACAACAGGAACTGGACCAACTCACAGGTGGAAACACTAAATCGTTTATCCAGGACCTAACGGAGTTTGACACTTTATCTAATGAGCAAGTTAACCAAGCTTTGAAATGCGGGAAGGTTCCGCCCTCTATTTGGAGAGATTGCCTCAGGGAACTGCGACCCGAAAGAATTGAACGGGCTCGGGTATTAAGCGCGCAGCTAGAGCCAATGAGGAAAAATACAGGATTAGTTAGAGCTGAACTGGTAACAGCGAGCCGAAAATACAAGGCTGGTACTGACCCGTCTGACTTTTACACCTATATGGATGGAGCGCTAGCAAGTGGGGGGCAGTTGACAAAATCGGATGCTGATGGAAAATTCAGCTTCAAGTTCAAGAAGTCATCGCGTCTCGCTCTCATGGCAAAGGCGTCCAGATTAGTGGGCGACAAAGAAGAGACCTATAGGTGGATTGTCTGGCTTCCTTCTGGAAAAGCGGACGATGGTAAAATAAATATTACGCTTGCAAATGATAATCTACTGGAAACAAATTGTGCTGATTGCGTAAGCTATCGTAGTAATATTGAGGAACATAAGGAGCTGTCTAGCGTAGTGACATTTTCTTCAGAAAACTTGCCAGGCGCTTTTTAATGAGTTCATCGCATCTTACAAGAGATAAGAGAATATTATGAAAATCGAGATTGAATTACCCGAACAACTACCCCATGGACACGCCGGCTCCTTTAAGAAAGGTGTTGCAGACGCCCTGCTTAAGGGAGTGAGCACTAGACTTGAACATACACCGACGGGGCATGAGCTCAGCCGTGAAAAGGGTAAAGAGATAGGGACGCACTTGACGCGCCGGATTGCTGAAATAACAAAAGAATAGATTATACCTATCCGACATGGCAGCGAGCGGCAGGCTTGACGGAGCAAACTAGGAGGTGGATATGCACCGCATGATACCGGTCCATTTAAAACTTGTTTAAAATAGTCGAATCCGAAAACGTCAAAATCGTCTTGCAGGCGCGTACACGTTCGGAACGAATTTTAAGTCAGTGAACGCGAGTGAAGGTAACAGAGAGCATGCTCAGTGGCTTACATGGGCCCTGCGGCCCATACCCCGCTATGTTAAGTCGTCTCGTCACCATCCGTTGCCAGCTCCAACATGCGCTGCGTTAGCAAAGCCCCAAGCCCAGCATTACGGGTTTGCGCCCGCGGAGGGCCTTCCACGGCCTTGCGGGCGGCCGCTGGGTCCCCAACGATGATAACCTGGCCTTGAGCACGAGTCATCGCCGTATAGATGAGTGTTCTGTCCAGCATTTTGCTGCCCGTAATTGCGACGATAACCCGAGGCCACTGCGAGCCTTGCGCCTTATGCACCGTAACCGCGTAGCCAAGTTCCAGGTCGTCCAGCATGGCTTCAAGGATTGGACGCTTTTCACCATCATCCCAAAGCACCCATCCTATCGCATACCCAATCTCAGACCCATCCGCATTCGTCAGAAGTCGAGGAACATCTTCGATTTCCACCAGCCGCCCAAGTGAACCGTTCTGCACGCCCCAATCCCACATATTGCGGGTGCAAAGCAACTGGTCCCCCAAGTAGAAACCGGTGCCCGCAAATGACTCGAGCTCGTCGAGGTAGACCAGAAGCGGACGGCTCATTTTGGTGAACCTACTTTGACATAGGGCGTTCACGGCTTTGGTGCCGTCGGTGTTGTTTCGCCGTGGCGTCAATATCTGTGTATTCGCCACGTCTGACTCATACAGCGCGACAATGACTTCGGTGATGGCCGCCGGCGCGCAGGGAATGAACGAAATTGGGTCACTGGCATCATTTCCCAGCACGGGCCAGAGGCCATTGCGCACCGCTTGGGCGGCCAAGGCGATGGAACCGCCATAACGCTTCACAACTTTCAGCTCAACTTGCGGAATACCGACTACACCAGCTATGGCGTGCAGCACTAGCCCCGGCCCAACGGGCATGAGTTGGCCGGGGTCGCCTGCCAACACCAATCTGACATGCGTCGGCAGCATCTCGCAAAGACGACTCATCGTCATTATGTCAACCATCGACGCTTCGTCAACGACGAGTACACATCGACCAGCCAAGTTCTCTTCGGTGACGTTCCGGATGAAGCTAGCTATCGTCGACGCCGGACGACCGGTCGCTTCGAGCATCCTTTTCGCAGCGCGGCCAGCCAGAGCTACTTGGAAGACCCGCGTGCCCGCTTCGTCGAAGATTTTGTAGAGCGCTTTCAACACTGTAGTCTTGCCTACGCCGGCGCCGCCCACAATGAGTGACAGCGCGTTGGCCGAAGCCATATGTATCGCGAGGCGCTGCTCATCGTTTAGCGCGATGCCTTCGGAGGCTTCATACTCGGCAACGATGGAATCCACGTGCTGACGGTGCAAAAGGGGGACGTTATTGGAGGGGAGAAGTCGTTCGGCCAGTGTGCGCGACACGTTCGCCTCCATTAGCCAGGCTCCGATTGGATGCACGAATCCATCCGTGCCGAGAACGAAACTACCGTTCGATAATCCGTGTGCGAGCGCCTCGCCCGCCTTTTCGCGACAGGGACCGTCCAGGATGCTCGCCAGGCGCGAAATGAGCGAGTGGATGGGGGTGCATGTATGACCGTCGCCAAAAACGCGGTAAAGGGCCTCCTCTGCGGCTCCCTGCAGCCGCCGCGGGTCATCCGCCTCTATCTTGAAATGATTGAGGGCTAGAGCGTCGACTTGCCTCCAGTTCGCACAGAACGACAGGAGACGGTATGGGTCCGCTTCGAGCTGGGTAGGTGTTTCTGCGCCGAAGAATGCAAGCACTTTACGTCCAAGCGCTACGCTGAAACCTTGAGACTGGAGCCATTGCAGCGTTCTCGCGTCACCGTGGCTTGCCCAAGCGGTGATAGCAGTACGGGCGCTCTCAGGCGTGAGAATGGTCGTGAGCGCCGCCAAGTCACCCTGCTCCAGTACATCGTAGAGCTGTTCGCCGAACTTCTCCCACAGCTTGCGTGCCTTTACTGTACCGATGCCCTCGAAGGCGGCGCCTTCGGCCATGAATGCCACAATGTGTTCCCCCGAAGGCCGCATCATAGTAGCTGTCTCAGCCTGCAGTTGCTGCTCCGTTATCCGGTAGCCGTTTTGCTCTAGCACGCGCGAATCTACTTTTCCGGCGAGCCGCCACCACTGACCAGGCTCAACGGTTGCCCCACCGAGGACTGCTGCGCTTGCACGGACAACGAGGTAGCTTTGCGCATCAACAGCATTGCCTGCAGTGTCGATGGCCCTGCCTGTGAAAATAGCACCACCAAACCCACGAGGGTTCTGGCTGCGAACAGTTAAGACCCGCACAGTTTGCTGATTCAACGCGGCAGTCTCCCTGTCATGCGCAATGCATCCTGCAACATCGTGTAGCGGTTCAATTGCTGTTTCAATTCGGCGTTCTCAACGCGCAGGCTAGCGTTTTCCTGCTCCAGCCGACGAAGTCGGTCAGCATCAAGTGTGGCCTTAAGTCGGCCCTTTTCCCGTAACTCAGGTGCGTCGGAGGCATCTTCCTCCCGTCGCACGGCCGCTGGTAGAACCCCCCGTTCGCGCAAGGTAGTTTCAAGCTCGCGAAGCGCAGACTTGATACTCGGATTCTGGCTTAAGGCCGAAAGGGCGAACCCACATTCCTTGACTATCTCCTTCCTGGACAGGACGCCGCGATGCACCATTTCACGAAAATCACTATCGGACTTGGCTGCCATCCAGGCCTGAAATGCCTTCACATTTTCTGCTGCCAGCTGCTGACCGTTAGCCATTCTTTCCCTTTGTTTTTTGTTTGGCGGCTCTGAGAGATTTCAGTTCGTCAGTCCGGTCTCTATCCACGTCGGGTAGCGGCCTCGAAAGTTCAGCCTCGCTTAGCCCCTTAGCATAGGCGTTGTAAGCCCATACGACGAACTTGTCGCGCATCGCGTCGAGCTGTACCTGTAGTCCAGCATTTTCGGAAAGCAACAGAGCAAGCTTCGTGTCGTCGGCCCCATTCGTTTCCGATGCTCCATCACGACGTAATGCGGCGCCGGCCTCCTTCCGTCGTGCAAAGGCTTGGCGAATTGGCTCGTGGGCGTGAAGGGCTTGACGCGTGTAATTCTGACGCAGGCGGCGTGCGATTGACGTGCAAAGAGCCGGCCAAGTCAACTTTCCAATCCATCCATCCAGCAATTCGACAACGGTACTCACGTCTTGGTCCGTAAGATTTTTCGCGCGCTGGTGCTTCATGCGGCACCCTCCTCTTTGTCTGGCGAAGTAGACGGCTTTGGAAGGGCGTTAGGCGTACGACTCACTATTTTCAGCACTTTATCGGTCTCCTTGAGCGCGAATATTCGCCTCTGCGTAGCCTGCTCGATTCGCGACGCGCCGGGCATGCCTCGCGAGCGAATAACAGCGCCATCTGGTACTTTGGGATTATCGAGAATGGCGATAAGTTCTTCCAGACGTTCCATCGTCTTTGCTTGGTGCTCAACCCAGCGGTCAGCGCCATAATTTTCTTCGGCCTGAGCAAGCTGTGCTTCCTTAAGCAGTTCACGTGTCTCGTCTAAGTGGCGCCGGAGCGCCGCTTCCTTCACCGCGTCACCTTTTACGCAAACATGTTCGTCACAATTGAGACAGTCGCGGAAGAGCGTGCACGGAAGCATAGTGAAGTCGTGGACGCAGTGCCCAAACTCGGTCGTGTGGCCGGCGACACCGCTCGGCTGCTTGAAGCGGCTGCGAGTCACCAAGAAATGGGGAGTCTGCAAAATTGCTGGGACTTGTGCCGAGGTTGCGCCACCGACAATCTCTTCTGCCCGCAGGGCTAAGTCTCGTCCAGAAACATGGTCGTATTGCCGGTTCTGCGCAACCAAGCGCCTACCGGACCACAACGCGATATCGAGTTGGCTCATGTGATTGATTTGAGCGGCCATATTTAGGTAGTGACGGGGCTGGTGCGTTTTCAGCTGAATCGAGGAGCCATCATCTTCCCTGAAGCCGTGTCGCTCGAAGATGGAACTGCTCGGTGTCGCGCCAAATCTCGAAATCACTGCGGCCCGGTTCACTGAGGCAATCATACAAACGTATTTGCAGTAGTCCGACTGCACCCCACCGCGCTCCGTTACAAATAAAGCATCGCTAAATTTGATACCACGTTTCTTGTCGATAAAAGGGAATGTGGCCGGAAGCATCGCAAGGACCTTCCGCTCTACCGTGGCATAGGGATAAGCAACGATTTTTCCAATTTCTGCGCCCGACGAAGGTATTGGGGTTTCTTCGCTTCCTCCATCAAACCACTGGTTTGCGCCATTCCGTCGAGTGGCATCATTCACATCTACGTCCTCACCATAGAGAACTTGCGTAAGCTCCGAACGAGAAAGTAATGGCCGCAAACGTAGATGCTCCAAAGATTTTGGGAGGTACATGCGACCCGGATTGTGTTCATACCACAATGCGAGTTCGCGCCCTCGATGCGTTAGTGAGCGAATTCGGCGCAACGCCTCTCTGGCCACTTCATGCATCGGCTCGGGAATCCACTTAACTTGGGATGCTCCGCCCTTGGCGGGGCGCCAACGCAGCCCGAACTTCATAGAGCCGTCCGAGGCCTGCTCTTCATGCTCGGGGTTAGTCTCCAGCGCCATGACCTCGCTAATACGTGCGGGACCGCAGCAAAGCAACGCTCCAATGCTTGAGAACATAATGTCCTCCGGCTCACTTGCATCGCAAAAGATTTGCGCGAGCGAAGCCAAGGCCGTTGGGGAGGGAAGTTTTTTGTCGCGGTGCTTATAGAAGTCTTCCCCAACTCGTGTGCCGTTATTCTCGTTCTTAAACGGCGCTTTCCAGGCGAAGGGGGTGAACGCGAGGAGATTTTTCTGCACGAAGTCAGCAATTTGCTTCAGCGCGTGGCCGTAGCTCGCCAACGAACTCAACGCGTATGTTTGCTTCAGACGCACGGAAGTAGCGTCAAGCACAATGGGCGTCAGAGCGGTTATATCCGCAGTCCCGACACATTCGATTAGGGCATCGTGGAGAACCCGTAGCACAAGTAGCCTGTGCGTTTCGGGAGTCTCAACGGGCGCCATTCCTTGTTGGTACCGGATATACGCTTTGGAAAATCCTAGAAAGGGTTCCGTTAGCGGAACCATTTGGTGGTCCTTCATACCTTTCTTAGTGCTTGCAGTCGTCCCGAAGCGAATCTTGTGGTTGCGGTTGGTTCCCTGGTATGACCAAATGTTTTCCTCGAAATTCAGGTCTACCTGGATTGTCTTGAGCTGCGTACTAGCAACCCTGATAAATGCTTCAAGGTTACGCTTCGCGTCGAGCTCAGGCTTTGGAGTAAAAAGTACGATATCAGCCATGCAGCATTCCTCGCCGTTTACTCTCTTCGCCGCAGACCCGGGCCACATAGAGCACGGATAGGATGGTCTGGTCGTTTATCGAGGCAATGCGAGCTCCGCCCTCCAGAAATCGCTCCCGTTCAGCCATGAGACGTTCGGCCAGCTGCCGGTGAGGGCCGTCCAACCAGGGCTCGAAACTCGAGCAGCTGTAGCAGGCCAGCGGCTTCAAGAGACCGCAGCCGCTTTCCGTTCCGCATGAGCCCACCGGCTTCCGGCGGTCAGTGCGCATGTCAATAATTCTGCTTGATAGGTCCTCACGCCGAGTAGCCTCTGTCCCATCTTTAATGATTCTTTTGAATAAAAATGCATGAGCCAATGGCGCGACTGTCGATGCCAATTTTTCGTCGAGCCGAATCGCAATTTCGGGGGTGGATGCGATGTAGACCGCGGCGCTGTTGACGTTAGTGTGGTCAAGCCCCGCGGCTATCTGCTCCAGGGTGCAGTTCTCTTGAGCCATTCGTGTACCGAACGTGTAACGGAATCGGTGCGCATGGACCCTTAAAGCGTCCCCGGTTCTCTCTGATATCACCTTAACTTTCTTCCAGGTAACTTTTAACCAATAGTGGAACTGGGGAGGGCTAGCATGAAAACGGAACGTGCCCGTCTTGTTATCGGCCATGCCGGCGGTTGCCGGAAACAGTGGCGCCTGCGACGGGTCAGCCAAGCGGCCCACGTGAGAATTTCGAACGCCGTGAGCATATGCTAACAACGGGATTCCAAGTTCACGAATGACCTCGCGCACGGTGAATGCGTCCCTGGCCAACGAATCGGGCTGCTTTGCCCTCGGAACGTCTATCTGATAAGCCACCTCACCGTCCTCATCCTTTTTCGCGCGGAGGTCGCAGACTTTCATCGCAGCAAGCTGCTTTGGGCGGACCCCAAGCGCATTGATAAGCCAAGTTGCCATGTACATCGACTCCGACACTTCACCGGCAGCAAACAAATTGTCCATCGCATAAATGACATTTTGCTGTTCAATATCGGTAAACGGACCATGTATCGGACAGCGGATACGGACGCGCTCACCGGTTTCGTTGCTTTTCAGCGTAACGGAATCTAGGAACATGCCCGCTTCTTCGGTGAATCCCGGAAGTCCCATCTCCCGCCACCAGTGAAAAACACCACCTAACTGTCCGAGCAACACTTCACCCGAAACGCGCAGCCCTTCGCGCTTCGTCCCCTTAAAATTGATAAGGTCAATTTCGGTGATAGTGCTCACCGGTCCGCCATTCCATTGATGGAGACAGGCCAGGAACTGGTTGACCTTGCCGAAAGTGGTGTGCAGCGTCGAGGGCGCCCGTTCCTCAGCAAATCGAATCAACACAAGCTTTACCGAAAGCAAGAACGATTGAGATAGCGGAGGCAGTAGGTCAAACCTGATGCGTACATCATTGTTCTCATCGGTGTATGACCATTCAGCATGCCTGGGGTCGAAACTCGCACCACTTCTGGTGGCTACCTTCGAAGGCAAGCTCCAAGTGCTTTGCACGCTGTGAATAGTTTTCATGTCGCATTCCGTATCAAGTCGCCCTGCATCTTCAGCGACACCTTCTTTGACTGTTCGCGCGTGTGCCGGCGCAGATAGACCTGGCTGGTCAGTGAATCCGGCGCCCACCCCATCGCATAGTTACGCAACTGTGCCTCCTCTTCGTTCGATATGTTCTCCCGGTCGCAATGCTCCGAGAAGTCGTCATTCCAAGTATGCCGAAGAACGTGCGGACTTAGCTCCGAAGGCAAGTCAGGGCATTCATTTCTCAGTGCGGCAAACACCTTGGCCAACCCGCTAAGCGACAGAGGGGCGCCGGAGCCGTTTGCAACGAAGATGAAGCCATGCTTACGTGCTCCCTTGAGACTGCGGCGGTCCACTTGCACGTAGGATTTCAGAAGCGACGTCAACTCATTTCCGAGCATGACCTCACGGTCGCTGGTTTTGGTATTTGGCTCATAAGGCCTTGGGTCGTTCTTGTCGTCAGCCTTACGGACGATTCGAATGACTCCGGTAGCAAAGTTAACATCCGCTGTTCGCAACCCGAGCAACTCCCCTCGCCTGCAGCCCAGCTTGAGAAGAAGTTCAACAACCAATCGGTTACGAGCACGCCCATGATGACTCGTCCAAGGATTGTCAGGAGATTCTGGCCGAACCACCTCTAAGAGGCGAACTTTGTCTTTCGTGGACAACCCCTCACGTTGCTTCAGTGTGGTCCGACTTCGGCTGCGAGGAATACGGGTGCCGAGTTGCGCACTTACCCGCTTTTGGGCTGCCTCCAGTTGTCGCCCTAGCTCTGGGCTCCCCGCTCGTCGCATCCGACCTATCCATAGCTCCGCAATCCAGTTGAGATAACTGCGGATATAGACCAGTCGCACGGAAAGAGAACGACGGTGCAAGGAATTACCGAGAGGCTTTGCCCCTTCACCAGGGCCTGGGAGGTAGATGACGTATGTTGCGTTGAGGTCGACGGGCGATATAGCGACTGCTGCAAGTTCTCGAAGTGGCGATGACGCTTGGCGCATTGCCTCTTCGACTTCCCATTGTTCAAGTATCCGCCCCTCATTCAGGCGGCTAAAAAGGTCGATTCTGCTGCGGTCTAGTATCAGCTGCAACGCCATGACCGAACGCAGCGCCTGCTCAAGCGTGGCGCTTGCTTGTCCAGAATTTCGCAGATGGGACAGCGCAAAGCAAGTCGGGTAGAACAGCGGCATCCCACTTTCGCGTGTACACAGCACCGGGAGGCGCTCACCGCTTTCGCGGACCAACATTCTGATGAAATAGCGGTTCAACTGTTTACCTTTTTCGAATGTCTCCGGTAACAGTTATTTTAGCTCAACCATTAAAAAAATGTAAAGAAGAAAATTTTCTTGCAAAATCAATTAGTTACCGGCTTTTCGTTTACGACAAAAGATTCGTCTCCATAAGCTGACGTGGTTGCACACGAGGACCGCGGCGCCCTCCGCCGGGATGCGCTCGGCGCCCACCACCTCGACCCGGTGGATGGTGTGGATGAGCAGCCAGGCCAGGAAGCGCATCAGGAATTCCGGCACCAGCGAGAAAATGTACAGCGCCACCAGCGCATTGAGCAGGGCCGTGACGAGGAACATCTGCGGTATCGTCGCGCCCAGCGTGAGCAGCACCATCGCCAGCAGCGCCGACGCCACCATGAACAGCGCATTCATGATGTTCATGCCGGCGATGGTGCGCGAGACGTGGGCCGGATCGCAGCGGGTCTGGATCAGGGCGAACAGGGGCACGATGAACAGGCCGCCGAACACGCCGATCAGGACGATGTCGGCCAGGATGCGATACACGCCGCCCTGCTGCAGCAAGCCGTGCACATCGACGGCGAGCGTGTTGTGGTAGCCCAGGCTGGCAAAATACAGGTCGATGCCGAATACCGACAGGCCGATGGCGCCAAACGGCACCAGGCCGATCTCCACCTTGCGCCCCGACAGGCGCTCGCACAGCAGCGAACCGGTGCCGATCCCCAGCGAAAACACCGTCAGCAGCAGCACGAACACGCCATGGTCGCCATGCAGGTAATCCTTGGCGTAGACGGGAAATTGCGACAGCATCAGCGCGCCGTAAAACCAGAACCACGAATTGCCCAGGATCGACAGGAACACCGTGCGGTTGGCGCGCGAAAACGCCAGGTTGCGCAGCGACTCGGCCAGGGGATTTTTGCTGATCACCAGGTCCGGCGCCGGCGCCGGCGACAGGGGAATGCGATAGCTGGCCAGCAGGCCGATGACGGCCACGCCGAGCGTCGCGCCGGCCACCAGTTCGATGCCGAACGGCTTGTGCGACACCAGCATGGCGCCGCCGATCTCGCCCAGCAGGATGCCGACGAAGGTGCCCATCTCGATGACGCCGTTGCCGCCGACGAGTTCATCGGGCTTGAGGTTTTGCGGCAGGTAGGCATATTTGACGGGGCCGAACAGCGTCGAATGGACGCCCATGCCGACCACCGCCAGCACCAGCAGCCACAGGGTGTGACTCATCCAGCCCACCCCGGCGACGAGCATGATGGCGATTTCAAGCCACTTGACGAAGCGCGCCAGGCGCGACTTTTCATACTTGTCCGCGATCTGGCCGGCGGTGGCGGAAAACACCACGTAGGGCAGGATGAACAGCGCGGGGATGACGATGTTGAGCGTGGCGGCGGGGATCGACGTCCAGCTCAGGGCGTCGAAGGTGAGCATCACCAGCAGCGCTGTCTTGAACAGATTGTCGTTGAAGGCGCCGAAAAACTGGGTCCAGAAAAACGGCGCGAAGCGCTTCTGGGCCAGCAGGGCAAACTGGCTGGCGTGTGCCGGCCCGGATGACTGGCTGGCGGAACTGGCGGGGCTGGGCTGGCTCATGGCGGACGGCTTGGGGGTGAACAGACTCGTAAAATACAGCACATTGCCCGGGGCGACAAACGATGTTTCCGTAAATCACTGCGTGGCATCAAACAGGCCGCCCGGCATCGTCCCGTGCTACTCGACACGCGGCGCTTGCCGCGCCCGCCCCAAGCGCCAATCATGCTGTGTATTCGGTGCCGCCTCCACGGCGCGGCCGCCCTTCCCTCACGAAAGTTGACGATGATGAAGCTGAACCTGACACTGGTGCCGGCGGCGCTGCTGGCCGCGGCCTTGCTGGCCAGTAGCGCCTGCGCAAGCGGGGCGCCGGCGGGCCCGCAGGGCAGCACCCACCTGTCGAACGCCTCCGCCTGGGTCGCCAACGGTTCGGCCACCGTCGTCACCGGCAGCTTGATGACCCTGGCCGGCGTCGGTGGGCTGGTGCTGGCCAGCGTCGAAGTGGCCGGCGACGCCAGCGTCGTCGTGCTCACTGGCGCCGCCGACGGCATCGGCGCCAGCGTGCGCCTGTCCGGCCAGGGCGCGCGCAACGCCGCGCTGGTGGCCGGCGCCTCGGTCGAAGTGGTGGCCCGTGCCAGCGGCTACCTGCTCATCGCCAGCGGCCAGGTGATCGCCTTCATCCCCAATGCGCTGGGACGCGCCCTGCTGCACGACGCCCCCCTGGCGGGGCCGGCTTGAGCCTGACCATGCGCACCCTCCCTCCCCTGCCGCCATGGCTGGCACGCCTGGGCGCGGCGCTGCTGCTCACGCTGCTGCTGGCCCCCGCCGCCCGCGCCGGCAGCGCCTGCACCGCCCGCGCGCCCGACGCCGCCGCCTTCGGCAAGGCCATGACGCTGGCCGAGCGCACCGTCGCCGCGCTCGACCAGTCGGGCGCCGAAGTGGTGCTGATCGCCCGGGCCGGCGCCGACCTGTCGAAATACCACCTGCGCTACTCGCACATGGGCTACGCCTGGCGCGACCATCCGCACGGGCGCTGGCTGGTCGTGCATGAACTGAACCAGTGCGCCACCGCCGCCTCGGCGCTGTTCGAGCAAGGCCTGGGCACCTTTTTTCTCGACGACATGCACGCCTACGACACGCGCATCGTCGTGCCCTCGCCGGCCATGCAGGCGCGCCTGGCCGCCATGCTCGCCTCGGCCACCCCGCGCACGCTGCACGAGAGAAGCTACAACATGCTGTCGTATGCATTTTCCACCCGCTATCAGAATTCCAACCAGTGGCTGCTCGAGACCTGGGCCGTGGCCGCCGCCGATGCCTCGCCCGGCACGCGCGCGCAGGCCCAGGCCTGGCTGCGCCACGCCGGCTACCAGCCCATCACGGTGGAGATCGACGCCATGACGCGACTGGGCGCGCGCGTGGCCCGCGCCAACGTCAGCTTCGACGACCACCCGTTCGAGCGCCGCATGGCCGGCCACATCGACACCGTCACCGTCGACTCGGTGCTGCGCTTCGTGCAGGCGCACGATGCGGGCGCGCGCGTGATCGACCTGTCGCTCTAGGACGACGCCTCAAGGCGGGGCGCGCCGGGCCGCGCTGCGGCGGTACAGGGGCCCGATCAGCAGCACCACGGCGACCATGCGGGTGACGTGAAAGGCCGTCACGATCGGCACGCCCAGGTGCAGCACGCGCGCCGTCAGCGACATTTCGGCGATCCCGCCGGGCGAAGTCGCCAGCACCGCCACGCCGGGATTGATGCCGGCCAGCGCCGCCAGCAGCGCGCCAAAGGCGGCGCCAAGGCCGATCATCAGCAGCGCGCAAACCGCCGCGCCGGCCATGAACCGGGGCGCCGTGTGCACGAAGGCGGGGGTAAAACGGGTGCCCAGCGAGACGCCGATGAACAGTTGGCCCAGGTGGATCATCCATTCCGGTATGCGGCTCAGGTGCAGGCCCGAGGCCGTCAGGACCATCGCCACCAGCAGCGGGCCGATCACCCAGGCGTTGGGCGAATCGAGCCGCATCAAGGCCAGCGCGCCCAGCGCGGTGAGCGCGATGAGCAGCAGCAGCCCCGCCACGCGCACCTCGGTGGCGCCCGGCACATACAGGTCGATCACGGCCGGCAGGCCGTGGCCGCTCCACCAGCGGATGGCGAACGGGATCGTCGCCACCACCAGCATCATGCGCACGCTGTGGGCGGCGGCCACGCGCTCGACGGCGGCGCCGTGGCGCTCGCCCTGCGCCGCCATCTCCGAGGCGCCGCCGACGGCCATGGCGAAAAAACAGGTGACGAAATCGGCGCCCGACAAGGCCTGCAACAGGCGCCCGGCGGCCATCCCCAGCGCCAGCGCGAACAGCACGGCCAGCACGATCCACCCCGCCCAGGACGCCAGCGTGCCCACCACCTGCGCCGTAAAATACAGGCCCAGCGTGGTGCCGATGGCCCACTGGCCCGCGTAACGCACCTGCACCGGCGCTTTCAAGGGCACGCCCAGCATGCACGCGCCGGCGCTGGCGAACAGGGGGCCGATCATCCACGGCAGCGGGGTGTCGAGCCGTACGCACAGCAGGGCCGCGGCCAGGGCCAGCAGCAGCGCCGCCGCCAGGGTGGCGGCGCGGTACCAGCGCGGGCGCGCCAGCGGTGTTCCGGTCATGGCGGAGTTAGGCCTGCCCGGTCAGAACACCCACAGTTTATCGGCCGGCATGTGCAGATAATAATTGCCGGCCTCGAGCCGGTGCTTCGAGTACGCACTCAAGCTCGTCTCGCCCCGCGTAAACAGGCACTCCCAGCGGTCGCCCAGGTACATGCAGGTCAGCAGCGGCAATGCCAGGGCATTCTCCAGCGGGGTCGCGCTGACGCGGATTTCTTCCACCCGGATCAGCGGCTGCACGGCGCTGCCGGCGGCCACGGCGGCGCCGGCGCCGCGGACGATGCCGCGCATCGGCGTGCCGTCGATGTTCAAGGTCAGATGGTCGCCGTCGCGCGCGCTGACGGTGCCGTTGAGGCGGTTGTTCGAACCCATGAATTCGGCGGTAAACAGGGTGTCGGGCGTCTCGTACATCGACTGCGGGCTGCCCTGCTGTTCGATCTTGCCGTTGTTGAGCAGCAGGATGCGGTCGGAGATGGCCATCGCCTCGGCCTGGTCATGGGTCACCATCAGCGCCGACAGGCCCAGCCGCACGATCAGTTCGCGCAGGAAGGCGCGCGCTTCCTCGCGCAGCTTGGCGTCGAGGTTCGACAGCGGCTCGTCGAGCAGGATCACGGGCGGGTTGTAGACCAGCGCGCGGGCGATCGCCACGCGCTGCTGCTGGCCGCCGGAGAGCTGGTGCGGAAAGCGCTCGCCCAGGTGGCCCAGGCCCAGCTGCTTGAGCACGTCGTTGACCTTGGTGGCGATCTCGCTCTTGCCCATCTTGCGCAATTTGAGGCCGTAAGCGACGTTGTCGAACACGGTCTTGTGGGGCCACAGCGCGTAGGACTGGAACACCAGCCCCAGGTTGCGTGCTTCGGCCGGCATCTCGAGCTTGCTGGCGCCGTCGAACACGCGGCGCTCGCCGATGTCGATGGTGCCCGCCTTCGGGCTTTCCAGGCCGGCGACTGCGCGCAGCAAGGTGGTCTTGCCGCTGCCCGAGGGGCCCAGCAGGGCCACCACTTCGCCCCGCCGCAGGTGCATCGACACCCCCTTCAAAATCGGGTTGGCGGTGGCGCCACTGCCGTAGTCGAGGTGCAGTTCGTTGACGGACAATTCATTCATGCTCTGGTCTCGTTTCATGATCGGTCGTATTTCTTATGTTTGTGTATTAGTTATGCAGCTTGACGCCGAAGCGCAGCGCGATGCCCAGGCCAATCGCCACCAGCGTGATGTTGATGAACGACAGCGCCGCCACCAGGTCGGTGGAACCGCCGGCCCACAGCGACACCAGCATGGCGCCGATCACTTCGGTACCGGGCGAGAGCAGGTAGACACCCGTCGAATACTCGCGCTCGAAAATCAGGAACACCATCAGCCAGGCGCCCAGCAGCCCGAATTTGATCAAGGGCAGGGTGACGTCGCGCGTGACCTGGCCGCGGCTGGCGCCGACCGCGCGCGCCGCCTCTTCCAGCTCCGGCCCCACCTGCAGCAGCGCCGTCGAGATCAGGCGCATGCCGTAGGCCAGCCACACCACCGAATAGGCCAGCCACAGGGCAAAAATGGTCGAGCGCACCGCGCGCAGGGCGGGAATGGCGTGCTCGATCAGATACTGGGCGACGCCGCTGTCGGACATCTTGAGCAGGCTCTCGAGCCAGGACGGCACGAACAGGAACACCCACAGGAAGGCCAGGCCCGCCAGCAGGCCCGGCACCGCGCGCGGCACCAGCACCGAGTAGTCAAGCAGGCGGGTGATGCCGTCCGGCTTGCGGTGCATGGCCAGCGCGATGGCGCAGTAGCACACCACCGCGAGGGCGCCGCCAATGACGCCGATCAGCACCGTGTTGAGGATGCCGCGCATCAGCGAAGGCTGCTCGAAAATATCGCGGAAGTGCTGCAGCGTGAGCACGTCGGCCAGGTTGACGCCCTCGCCCCAGTACTGCACGAACGAGCGCAGCACGATGCCGGTGATCGGCAGCACGATGGTAAACACCAGCCAGCCGGCCAGCAGGGCGAACGCGATCCATTTCCAGCGGCCCAGCGGCATCACCTTCTGGCGCGCGCCCTTGCCCTTGATCGAGACGTACTTGTTGGCCGACTTGAGCAGGTGGCGCTGGATCATCACCAGCGGCATCGTCACCGCCACCAGGCACACGGCCACCGCCGCCATCAGGTGGTACGAGGGCGTGCCCAGTTTATTGGTCAGCTTGTACAGGTAGGTCGCCAGCACCAGGTGGCCTTCCGGGTCGCCCAGCACCAGCACCAGGCCGAACACCTCGAAGCCGAGGAAAAACACCAGCACGCCCGCATAGGCCAGCGCCGGCATGATCATCGGCAGCGACACGTTCATCATCACCTGCAGGGGCGAGGCACCCGCGACCCGGGCCGCTTCCTCGACGTCCGAGCCCAGGCTTTTCAGGGCCGACGAGGCGTACAGGTAGACGTGCGGCACGTGGGTCAGGCCGGCGATGATGACGATGCTGGTGAACGAATAGATATTCCAGGGAACGAAACCGAGCAGTTGCTTGGCCCAGGTCGAGTAGAACCCGACCGGCCCCATCGACACAACGTAACCGAAGCCCATCACCATGGGCGAGACAAAAATCGGCACCAGCAGCAGCGGCGCGATCCAGCCGCGGCCGGGCAGGTCGGTGCGGATCATCAGGAAGGCCAGCGCGCCGCCCAGCGGCACGGCGATCAGGGCCAGGCCGCTGGCGAGAATCATCGCGTTTTTCAGCGACAGCCAGAAATCGGGGTCATCGAAAATAAAACGGTAGGCGTCCAGCCCCAGCACTTTGCCGGGCATGAAGAACGGCGCCGACAGGAAGCTCTGATAAAAGATCAGCAGCAGGGGCACAAAAACGGCGAGACAGGTGAGCGTCACCACCAGGCCGCGCGACCAGTGAAGGCTGCGCGGTCCGGGCAAGGAAAAGGTAGACATGAGAGTTCCTGAAAAAGGATGCGGCGCTGTTCACGTAGACAAACAGCGCCAGACTGCGACGAACATGGCGGACCGGCCGGCGGTCCGCCGTTGTACCAATACGCGGCGATTACTTCTTGCCGGCGGTTTCTTTCCACTGCTTCAGGAAGGCCATGCGCTTGGCCGGCGCCAGGTAACTGAGCACGGCCGGGCCGACCGGCACCGGCTTGATGTTCTTCTCACCGATCAGCTTGATCAGGTCGGCCGAGGTGGTCTCGCCCTTGACGTCGGCGCGGATCGCGTACAGCTTCGAGTCGTTGGCGATGACGGTCTGGCCGCGGTTCGACAGCATGTAATCGAGCCACAGCTTGGCCGCGTTCGGGTTCTTGGCCGCCTTGTTGATGAACAGGACGCGCGACAGGATCAGCGTGTAATCCTTCGGCAGCACGATGCCGATCGACGGATCGGTCTTGGCGCGCACCAGGGCGTAGGAGCCCAGCACGTTGTAGCCGATCAGGTTCTCGCCCGAGGAAATCCGCTCGAGCATGGTGCCGGTCGAGGACTGCACGCGCACGCGCGCCGCGCCGAACGCCTGCTCGAGTGCGGGAAACTGCGGGAAGTCCTGGGCGTCCTGGGTCATGAACATGAAGCCGACGCCGGATTTTTCGATGTCGTAGGTGGTGACCTTGTCCTTGAATTTTTCACCCTGGATGATGCGGGCGAAGTCGGCGTGGGTCTGGGGGATCTCCGCACCCGTCACCAGGCGCTTGTTGTAGACGATGGCGGCCGGCTCGAAGGTGGTGCCGTAGGCCATGTCGTTCCACATCGCCCAGCCAGGAATCTTCGACGCTTCGACCGATTTGTAGGCCATCGCGTAGCCTTCCGAGGCCAGCTTGATCTGCAAGTCCATGGCCGACGACCACATCACGTCGGCGGTATTGCCGCCGGCGGCCGCTTCGGAGATGAAGCGGTTGTACACTTCGGTCGAGTTCATGTCGTTGTATTCGACGGTGATGCCGGGATACAGGGCACTGAAGTCCTTGATCAGCGGTTGCGTGGCCTTGCTGTCGGTGGCGCCGTAGACCACCAGCTTGCCTTCTTTCCTGGCGCCGTCGATGAGTTTCTGGTAGTCGGCGGGATAGCCGGCCGGCACCTGGGCGAAGGCGGCGGTGGCGAAGCAGGACAGCACGGCGGCGGTGATAATCGATGGGATCAGTTTCATGGTGGTCTCCGTAAGTGATTCGTTTTGATTTCTTGGTTTTTGAGCGGCTCGGTCAGCGCACCAGCTTGAAGTCGCGGGCGGTGCGCCTGTAATCTTCGACGGCCTGCTTGACGTAAGCCGTCAACGGCGCGCCGGTCATGCTGAAGGGATAAAAGCCGTAGGCGGCGCGCATCTGCGCAAATTCCGGCGACGCTTCCATCTGGTCGAATGCCCGCACCCAGCGCTGGTAGTCGGCGTCCGACGCTTTCGGCCCCATCCACACGCCGCGGATGATGGGCCACACCATGTCGACGCCCTGCTCGCGCGCCGTCGGCACATTCGACAGCACGCCGGGCAGGCGCTGCGCCGACAGCACCGCCAGCACGCGCACCTTGCCGGCGCCGGCGTACAGGGTGGCTTCGGAAGCGTCACCGGGCACCACCTGCACGTAATTGGCGTCGAGCGCGGTGAACGCCTCGCCGCCCCCTTCGAGGGCGACGAAGCGCAGCGCGCGCGGATCGACGCCGGCGCTGCGCGCCAGGATCGCCATCTTCAGCCAGTCCTGGCTGCCGATGGTGCCGGAGACGCCGATCAGCACTTTCTTTGGATCGCGCTTGAGCGCCGCCAGCAGGTCGGCCAGTGTCTTGTACTGCGAGTCGGCGCGTACGGCAATCATGCCGTAGTCGGCGCCCAGTGCCGCCACCCAGCGCACGTCGCCGGCGCTGGCGTTGCCGAACTTGCCTTGCGCCAGGTTGAGCAGCGAGCCGCCGGAAAACGCCACCAGCGTGTCGCCGTCGGCGGCGCGCTGCGACACCATCGTGTGCCACGCCACCGCGCCGATCCCGCCCGGCATGTAGGTCAGGCGCATCGACGAGGCGGCCGATTTTTCATTCAGGGCTTTCTGCGCCAGCTTGCACGTCAGGTCCATGGCGCCGCCCGGCTTGGACGGCACCACGCACTCGGCGGCGCGCGCCGGCGCAGCCGGCACCGCAGCGACGGCCGCGACGGCCGGCATCATGCCGGCCGCGCAGGCGGCCAGCAAGCACCGCGCCTTGAGGGTCGCTGGCATCGGTGGATCAGAAGCGGTGCTGGATGCCGGCGGTGATGCCGCGCTGGGTGCCGGCGAACCCTGGATCGTCGCGCGACAGGCTCACCAGCTTGTTGTTTTTCGCCTTGGCGTAGCCGACGGCGCCATACAGGTCGGTGCGCTTGGACAGCGCGTACAGGCTGCGCAGCACGTACATGGTGGGATCGGCGTCCTGGCCGGCGGCGACGTTCTTGACGTCGACGTGGTAGACGGCGCCGGTCAGGGTCCATGCCGGTTTGATGTAGTAGGACACGCCGCCCCAGTAGGTGTCGCCCTTGATGTCGGCGGTGGCGGCACGGCCGGCCACCAGTTTGTAGCCGCGCATGCCGGCGGTGAAGCGCCAGTCGGTCAGCTTGTAGTCGGCGGCCAGGTGGTAGGCGGTGGTTTCGTCGCGGTTGCCGGTGGCGACGACGACGGCGTTGCCGTTGATGCGCTCATAGGTGGCCATGGCGGCGAACGGGCCGTGGGTCCAGGAGCCGCCGACCGAGTACTTGCGGCCATCGTTGGCGGAGCCGGCCTGTTCGCCCAGTCCGACGGTGGCGCCGTACTTGAATTCGCCCATGCCGCCCGAATACTTGACCAGGTTATCAAAGGCGGTGGTCATGCCGTATTTCGACGGGCCCGACGCGTTCGTGGAGGTGGCCCACGAGTAGTTCGGCGCGTAGCCCAGCGGATCGAACAGGATCACGAAATCGTAGGCGGTGGTGAACGAGCGACCAATCACCAGGCGACCGTAGCTGCCGTCCAGGCCGACATACGCCTGGCGCTTGAACAGCACGCCGTCGAGGTTGCCCGTGTCGAGCAGGATGCCGCCCTCGAGATTGAAGACGGCCTTCAGGCCGCCGCCCAGGTCTTCGCTGCCGCGAAAGCCCCAGCGCGAGGTGTTCTTGCCGCCCGAGATAACCCGGACCTGGCCGGCGCCGGTGGCGGTGGCATTGTTGATCGATTCGACGCCGGCGTCGATCAGGCCGTAGACCTGGACGTTCGACTGGGCGTGGGCGCTGCCGATGGCGGCAGCGGAAAAGGCGGAAAAAAGGGCGAGCGAAAGCAAGGACTTCTTCATTACATGTCTCCAGCAGTGGTTATAGTTATGGGTACTTCAGTTGCGACTTCGACTTATGGACCTACTATAGAGCCCCGATCCTTTCATTTGCCTTTCATATCTGAACTTATACGTTGCGCCCCGAGACGACCGCAATAACCATTAATTGTGGTGCCGCCGGAAAATTTTCGCTTGACCGGCGCAAACGCAGGGTTTAAGTTCTGCGCGATGAGAATATTGCTAGTCGAGGACCACCTCGAACTGTCGCACTGGCTGGCCAAGGCCCTGCGCGACGCTCACCTGACGGTCGAAACGGCGCACACGGGCGCCGACGCCGACGCGCTCCTGCACACCCAGGATTATTCGCTCGTCATCCTCGACCTGACCCTGCCGAAGATGGACGGCCTCGAAGTGCTGCGGCGCCTGCGTGCCCGTGGCGGCGCGCGCGCCAATACGCCGGTGATGATCCTGACCGCGCGCGGCGGCCTGGAGGAACGGGTGCAGGGCCTGAACCTGGGCGCCGACGACTACATGGCCAAGCCGTTCGAACTGGCCGAACTGGAAGCGCGCGTCAAGGCGCTGCTGCGGCGCAGCCAGGGCAACGAAGCGCTGGTGCACCAGTGCGGCGCGCTCGCCTTCGACACCGTCACCCGCATGTTCACCTACGACGGCGCCACGCTGGGCCTGACGCCGCGCGAGCACGCCGTGCTCGAAGCGCTGATCACCCGGCCCGGACGCGCGGTGCCGAAGGAAAAACTGTTCGACGAGGTGTTCGCCCTGTCGGACGACGCCAACGTCGACGCCATCGAACTGTACATCCACCGCGTGCGCAAGAAGCTCGACAAGGTGGCCGCCGGCGGCGCCGCCATCACAACCCTGCGCGGCATCGGCTACATGCTGCAGCCGCGCGCGCCGGTGCCGGGCGCGGCCTAGCATGACGCCGCTGGCAAGCAGGATCACTGCCAGGCTGGCCGGCCGGTTCGGCCCGAGCGCCCCGCGCGGCAGCCTGCGCAACCAGTTGCTGCGCTGGCTGCTGGTGCCACTGATCGTGCTGGTCGCCGTCAACGCCATCTCGGCCTACGACAACGGCCTGGAAACGGCCGACGTGGCCTATGACCGCGCCCTGCTGGCGTCGACCCGCGCGCTGGCCGAACGGGTCTCGGTCAAGGCCGGCAAGGTGGTGGCCGACGTGCCCTACGTCGCCCTCGACAGCTACGAGACCGACACCCTGGGCCGCATCTATTACAAGGTCACCGGCATCGAGGGC
The DNA here is from genome assembly GCF_049898325.1 of Massilia sp. DWR3-1-1. Lineage (NCBI taxonomy): Bacteria > Pseudomonadati > Pseudomonadota > Betaproteobacteria > Burkholderiales > Oxalobacteraceae > Massilia > Massilia sp. DWR3-1-1. The sequence continues at coordinate 64,057 of NZ_JAFCXL010000022.1, forward strand.
GAAACCGTGTCAGGCTTTGCCGACCTGCCGCCGGTGCCGGCCAACGTGCCCCGCTCGGACGCCTATCCGGCGCTGGTGCGCTTCTATCACGCCAACTACAACGGCGAGCCGCTGCGCATCGCCGCCCTGCTGCAGCCCGTGTACGACGATTCGATGCGCGGCATCGCCCTGATCCAGGTGGGCGAAACGCTCGACGCGCGGCGCGGCCTGACCCGCAAGATCCTGTTCGACACGCTGCAGCGCCAGGGCATGCTGCTGCTGGCAGTGGCCACCCTGGTATGGTTCGCCGTGCGGCTGGTGCTGGCGCCGCTGATGCAGCTCAAGCGCGAAGTGGAGCGCCGCGACGTGCACGACCTGTCCGACGTCGACGCCGCGCTGGTGCACCGCGAGGTGCGCCCGCTGGTGGGCGCCATGAACAGCACCATGTCGCGCATGCAGGACCTGATCGCCAGCCAGCGCCGCTTCATCGCCGACGCCTCGCACCAGTTGCGCACGCCGCTGACGGTGCTGAAAACCCAGGCCCAGCTGGCCCTGCGCGAAAACGACCCGACCGCCATGCGCGCGATCGTCGCCTCGATCGCCACCACCACCGACGCCACCGTGCACCTGGCCAACCGGCTGCTGACGCTGGCGCGGGTCGAGCATGGCGGCGAAGTGGCGGCCCTGACGCGGGTGGCGCTGGCCGAGGTGGTGCGCCAGGTGGCGCTCGAACTGGCGCTGCCGGCGGTGCAAAAGCAGCTCGACCTGTCGCTCGACGTGGACGGCGCGCCGCAGGTCGATGGCCAGGCCCTGCTGCTGCACGAGATGATCAGCAACCTGCTCGACAACGCCATCCGCTACACCCCGGCCGGCGGCCGGGTGGCGCTGCGGGTGCGCGCCACGCCCTCGGGCGCCCTGCTGGAAATCGAAGACAGCGGCGCCGGCATCGCCAGCGCCGAACGCGACAAGGTGTTCCTGCCGTTCTACCGCTCCTCGTCGACGATGGCCGAGCACCAGGACGGCAGCGGATTGGGCCTGGCGATCGTGCGCGACATCGCCGTGCTGCACGGCGCTGCCATCGCGCTCGACCATGGCGCCGGTGGGGTGGGATTGAAAATCAGCATCGCTTTTCCCCTGCCGACGGCAGCGCCCGCGGGCGAAAACGACAAGACTTGAGGCGTCTCAAACGGGGGCGTGCAAGCTGCGGCGCTGCGATGTGGCGCGGGTAGAATCCCCCGGATGAAAACGCCATACACCAACCGCTGGATCGCCCTCGACGCGCTGGGGCCGGAAGATGACGACGCCGAGTTGCGCGACTATGTCAGCGCCGACCTCGACGAGCCCGACGGCCTCGACGAGCTTGCCAAGCTGCGCCAACGCGCGCTGGCGCAGGCGGCGCCGCTGGCGCGTCACCACGGCGTGGGCCCGGGCGAGGACGCGCTCTAGCGCAACAATGCAAGCACGGCGGGACGCCTGTGGCGCCCCGCCGCCGTTTAACTCAGGCTCTCGAGCCTGATCCGCGTCACCGTTCCCACCACCGTCTCGAGCGCCTCGATCTTTTCGATCGCCGCGTCGATGTTGCGCTCACGCGTCTGGTGCGTGAGCATGATGATGTCGAGACGGGTGGCCCCTTCGGCCGGCTCCTTCTGCAGCACGGCGTCGATCGAAATGCGGGCGTCGGCCAGGATGCGGGTCAGGTCCGCCATCACGCCCAGGCGGTTTTTCACGTACACGCGCAGGTAGTAGCTGGTGTTAATTTCCGACATCGGCCAGATCGCCACATCGGTCATCTGGTTCGGCTGGAAGGCCAGGTGCGGCACCCGGTATTCGGGATCGGCGGTGGCCAGGCGGGTGATGTCGACCAGGTCGGCGATCACCGACGACGCGGTCGGCTCGGCGCCGGCGCCCTTGCCGTAATACAGGGTGGCGCCGACGGCGTCGGCCTGCACCAGCACGGCGTTCATCGCCCCCTCGACGTTGGCGATCAGGCGCTTGGCCGGGATCAGGGTGGGATGCACGCGCAGCTCGATCCCTTCGACGCCGTCGATCACGGTGCGGCGCGTGATGCCCAGCAGCTTGATGCGGTAGCCCAGCTGCTCGGCATACTTGATATCGACCGCCTGCAGCTTGCTGATGCCTTCGACGTGGGCGCGCTCGAACTGCACCGGGATGCCGAAGGCGATCGCCGACATGATGGTCAGCTTGTGGGCAGCGTCGACGCCTTCGATGTCGAAGGTGGGATCGGCTTCCGCGTAGCCGAGCGCCTGGGCCTGGGCCAGCGCGGTGGCGAAGTCGAGGCCCTTGTCGCGCATCTCCGACAGGATGAAATTGGTGGTGCCGTTGATGATGCCGACCACCGACTCGATGCGGTTGGCGGTGAGGCCTTCGCGCAGCGCCTTGATGATGGGGATGCCGCCGGCGACGGCTGCTTCGAACGCCACCATCACGCCTTTTTCCTGGGCGGCGGCGAAGATCTCGTTGCCGTGCGCGGCCAGCAGCGCCTTGTTGGCGGTGACGACGTGCTTGCCGTTGGCAATCGCCCGCAGCACCAGTTCGCGCGGCAGCTCGTAGCCGCCAATGAGCTCGACGACGATGTCGATGTCGGGATGGTCGACGACGGCGAAGGGGTCGTCGACGACGGTCACGTGGGCGCCCACGAGCGACTTCGCGCGCGCCGCGTTGCGGGCGGCGACCATGGTGATTTCGATGCCACGGCCGGCGCGGCGGCGGATTTCTTCCTGATTGCGCAGCAGGACGTTGTATGTGCCGGCGCCGACGGTGCCGATGCCGAGCAGGCCTACTTTGATGGGATTCATATGCTTTATAGGGTGTGAGTGGCCGCGCCGTCGCCGGCGCCGGACGCGGTGCTTAGCGCCCGTGGCGACGGCGGTAGCCGTCGAGGTAGCGGGCGATGCGTCCGCAAGCGTCGACGAGATCGTCGGCGTTGGGCAGAAAGACCAGGCGGAAGTGATCGGGCGAAGTCCAGTTGAAGCCGGTGCCCTGGACGATCAGCACTTTTTCCTCGGCCAGCAGATCGCAGGCGAACTGCTGATCGTCGGCGATCGGGTACATCGCCGGGTCGAGGCGGGGGAACATGTACAGCGCCGCTTTTGGCTTGACGCAGGTCACCCCTGGAATATCGGTAAGCAGTTGGTGGGCCAGGTCGCGCTGCTTGAGCAGGCGCCCGCCGGGGCCGACCAGGTCGGCGATGCTCTGGTAGCCGCCCAGCGCGGTCTGGATGGCGAACTGGCCGGGCGCGTTGGCGCACAGGCGCATCGAGGCGAGCATGTTGAGCCCCTCGATGTAGTCGGTGGCGTGGCGTTTTTCGCCCGACACCACCATCCAGCCGGCGCGGTAACCGCAGGAGCGGTAGTTTTTCGACAGGCCGTTCAAGGTCACGAACAGCACGTCGTCGGCCAGCGCGGCGATCGACTCGTGGCTGGCGCCGTCGTACAGGGTCTTGTCGTAGATTTCGTCGGCGTAGATGATCAACTGGTGCTGGCGCGCCAGTTCGACGATCTGCAGCAGCACTTCGCGCGGGTACAGGGCGCCGGTGGGATTGTTCGGGTTGATCACCACGATGGCCTTGGTGTTGGCCGTGATCTTCTTGCGCATGTCGTCGATGTCGGGATACCAGTCGGCCTGTTCATCGCAGATGTAATGGACCGGTTTGCCGCCCGACAGGCTCACCGCCGCCGTCCACAAGGGATAGTCGGGCGCCGGCACCAGCACTTCGTCGCCGGTGTTGAGCAGGCCGTTCATGGCCATCACGATCAGTTCGGAGGCGCCATTACCCAGGTAGATATCGTCGATCTTGACGCCGGCGATCTTCTTTTCCTGGGTGTAGTGCATCACCGCCTTGCGGGGCGCGAACATGCCTTTCGAATCGGTGTAGCCGGCCGCGCTGTGCATATTGCGGATCATGTCATGGACGATCTCGTCGGGCGGATCGAAGCCGAACACGGCCAGGTTGCCGATATTGAGCTTGATGATCTTGTGACCGTCCTCCTCCATCTGGCGCGCCTTTTCCATGGCGGGGCCACGAATCTCGTAACACACATCGTCGAGCTTGCTGGATTTGAGGATTGGTCGCACGGTGAAATCCCAATAGTATTGAAGCTGCCTGTGGCAATCGACTGCCAGATTGTTGCACTGCGAAAAAGCCCATTTTGCCGAATCAGGCGCAATTAATCAACCGCCAAGACCGTTCCGGGTCGCCCGGCCGTGCGCGGCCGCGCCACCAGGGGAGCGGGCGCACTGACGAGGGCGCCGGGAAATTCGCGCTTTGACAGCGTTTGTGGCATGCTAACGCCCGCACGCGGCGCCCGGCCGCCAACACCCGTTTATTCCTGCGCCAATCATGAAGCTCCATTCCAGCTCGACCCAACAATACCAGACTGTCACCGGTTACTTCGACGGCGGCGTCGAAATCAACGCCCGCCCCTACGATGTCAGCCTGACCGTGATGCCCGAAACGGCGCCCCAGGCCTGGCCCGTGGCCACCTTCGACGACCTGACGGCGGCGCACTTCGAGGCCATCGCCGCCACCGCCCCCGACGTCGTCATTCTCGGCACGGGCGTGCGCCAGCGCTTCATCCACCCGCGCCTGGTCGCGAGCCTGTCGAACCTGCGCATCGGCGTCGAATGCATGGACAACCAGGCCGCCTGCCGCACCTACAACATCCTGATGGGCGAGGGCCGCAAGGTGACGCTGGCGCTGATCCTGGGCGTGCCCGCCCCCGCCCCTGCCGCCACCGAACCGGGCGCGCCTGCCTGATGCGCGACCTGCACAGCAACCGCCCCCTCGTCTGGAGCCTGTTCGCCGCCTTTGCCCTGGTCACCCTGTACATGCTCGGTGTACGCACGCTGGTGCCGCCCGACGAGGGCCGCTACGCCGAAATGGCGCGCGAGATGTTCGTCACGGGCGACTGGGTCACCACGCGCCTGAACGGCATCAAGTACTTTGAAAAGCCGCCCCTGCAGACCTGGATGAACGCGCTCTCGTTCAGCCTGTTCGGCGTGGGCGAATGGCAGGCGCGCCTGTGGACGGGTCTGTGCGGTATCGGCGGCGTGTTCATCACCGCCTACGCCGGCAGCCGCGTGTTCGGCCAGCGCGTGGGCCTGTACGCGGGCCTGGTGCTCGGTTCCTGCTTTTACTGGGTCGCCTGCAGCCAGATCGACTCGCTCGACATGGGCCTGTCGGGGATGATGACGATCGTCCTGTGCGCGCTGCTGCTGGGGCAGCGCGAAGGCGCCTCGGCGCGTGAAAACCGCAACTGGATGCTGCTGTGCTGGGCGGCGATGGCCCTGTCGGTGCTGTCGAAAGGCTTGATCGGCCTGATGCTGCCGGGCGGCATCCTGGTCAGCTACACCCTGTTGACGCTGCAATGGCGGCTGTGGACGCGCCTGCACCTGGTCAAGGGCCTGCTGCTGTTCCTGGCGGTGGCGGCGCCGTGGTTCATCCTGGTGGGCCTGCGCAATCCCGAGCAGCCGGCCTTCTTCTTCATCCACGAACACTGGGACCGCTTCTTCAAGACGGAGCACCACCGCGAGCAGGTCTGGTACGTGTTTTTCGTGCTGACCGCGGTCGGCATGGTGCCCTGGCTGGGCATGCTGGCGCAAAGCCTGTGGCTCGGTGCAAAGCGCGCGCCCGGGGTCGATCCGCGCGCGTTCCGGCCGCGCCTGATGGCGCTGGTGTGGGCCGTCTTCATCATCGCCTTCTTCACCAAATCCAATTCCAAGCTGCCCGGCTACATCCTGCCCGTGTTCCCCGCGCTGGCGCTGCTGACGGCCATCTACCTCGACGCCGGCAGCCGCCTGGCGCGCGTGATCAGCGCCGCCCTGACGGCGCTGGTGGGCGCGGCCTTGCTCGCCACCGTGCCGTTCATGCCGGGCATGGCGGGCCGCAGCACCGAAGTCGCGCTCTACCAGGGCTACCAGCCGTGGGTGCTGGTGGCCGGCTTTGTCAGCCTGGTCGGTGGCGCGCTGGCGCTGCTGTACGCACGCCAGATGAAGCGTGACCTATTTGTGCTGGTGCTGGCGGTGACGGGCTTTGCCACCACCCAGATCATGATCGCCGGCTTCGAGCCGATCGGCAAGGCGCGCGCCGGCACCGCCATGCTGCCTGCCATCGAAGCGCAACTGGCGCCCGGTACGCCCATCTACGCGGTGGGCGTCTACGAGCAGTCGATGACGTTTTATTTGCGCCGCACCGTCACCTTGGTGGCCTACACGGACGAATTTTCCTTCGGCCTGCAGCAGCAGCCGGAACTGGCCATTCCCACCGTGCCGCAGTTCGTCGAGCGCTGGATGGCCGACGCCGCCGCCGGCCGGCGCAACCTGGCCTTTATGCGCGAAGACATCTATACCGCGCTGCAGGCGCAAGGGGTGCCGCTGCGGGTGGTGGCGCGCGATGCGCGCAGGATGGTGGTCGCGAATGATGTCAAACAAAAGTGAACCCCTACTTTTGTTTGGTTTGAACGGGCAAAAATCCCTGGCGGAGCCAGATGATTTTTGAAAAAATGCAACGCTTACAAGATAAACAAAAGCAGGGTCCTGCTTTTGTTTGGCTAGACGGGCGAAAATCCCTGGCGGAGCCAGATGATTTTTGAAAAAAATGCAACGCTTACAAGATAAACAAAAGCAGGTTCCTGCTTTTGTTTGGCGAGCAGGGGCACGCTGACCGGCGTTGCGCGATATTTCAACTGATAACTTACTATTAATGAACCTGACCACTTTTGCTTTTATCATTACCGGCGTGCTGCTCAATGCCGCCGCGCAGTTGCTGCTCAAGGCGGGCACCAATGCGCTGGGCGGGGCGATTCACCTGACGGCGCAGAACTGGTTCGCCACCGCCATCAAGGTCATTTCGCAACTGCCCATCCTGGCCGGCCTGACCTGCTACGCCATCTCGGTGGTGGTGTGGATTATCGGCCTCTCGCGCGCCGACGTCACCCTGGCCTACCCGATGCTCTCGCTAGGCTACATCGCCACCGCCGTGGGTGCCTACCTGTTCCTCGGCGAGGTCGTCTCGGTCCAGCGCATGGTGGCCATGGCCGTCATCATCGTCGGCGTCGCCATGATGGCGCGCACGTGAGATACCCAGCCAGGGGCATGCCCATGGCTGCTAAAATGTCCCCTTGAACATGCCGCTTTGACACGTATTGACCGTGCCGGCATCCCCACTGACTCCGAGCCTGACACGAGACCCCCATGACCGCCTCCCTGCCCTCCACCAGCGCACCGCTGGCACCATTCCTGCCGTTTTCCAAACCGACCATCGACGAAGACACCATCGCCATGGTGGGCGAGGTGCTGCGTTCGGGCTGGCTGACCAACGGCGGACCAAAAGTGTCGCTGTTCGAGCAGCAGTTGTCGACCTACTTCGGCGGGCGCCCCGTGCGCTGCTTTAACAGCGGCACCTGCACCATGGAGATCGCCCTGCGCATCGCCGGCATCGGCCCTGGCGATGAAGTCATCACCACGCCCATCTCCTGGGTCGCCACCGCCAACGTCATCCTCGAAGTGGGCGCCACCCCCGTGTTCGCCGACATCGACCCGGTCACCCGCAACATCGACCTCGACAAGCTCGAAGCGGCCATCACGCCGCGCACCCGCGCCATCATTCCCGTCTACCTGGCCGGCCTGCCGGTCGACATGGACCGCCTGTATGCGATTGCCGCCAAACACGGCCTGCGCGTGGTGGAAGACGCCGCCCAGGCCTTCGGCTCGACCTGGAACGGCCAGCGCATCGGCGCCATCGGCGACATGGTCTCGTTCAGTTTTCAGGTCAACAAGAACCTCACCACGGGCGAAGGCGGCTGCCTGGTCCTGAACACCCAGGAAGAAGCGGTGCTGGCGGAGAAATACCGCCTGCAAGGGGTCACCCGCAGCGGCGTCGACGGCATCGACGTCGACGTCCTGGGCGGCAAATACAATATGACCGACATCGCCGCCGCCATTGGCCTGGGCCAGATGAAAACCATCGATGCCGTCACCGCCCACCGCGAGTCGCTCGCGCACCACTACTTCGACTGCTTCGGCCCCGACTTCGAAGCACGCACCGGCGCACGCCTGCCGCTGCCCGCCTTCGGCACGTCGAACTGGCACCTGTTCCAGATCATCCTGCCCGACACCGGCCCCACCGCGCGCGCCGATTTCATGCGCCGCCTGAAGGACGAACACAATGTGGGCAGCGGCTTTCATTACGCCGCCATCCACCTGTTTACCATGTACCGCAAGCTGGGCTTTCACGAAGGGATGTTCCCCGAGTCCGAGCGCATCGGCCGCCTGACGGTGACGCTGCCGCTGTTTTACGCCATGAGCAGCGCCGACGTCGAACGGGTGGTCGGTGCGGTCAACGCTGTTTTAAGCACGAAACTGAGCACGGCGGTGCCGGCAAAATGATGCTCGATCCCCTCAAGCCGGAACTGTCGGTCGTCATCCCCATCTACAACGAGGAAGCGGGCCTGGCGGCGCTGTTCGCGCGCCTGTACCCGGCGCTCGACCAGATCGGCATCCCCTATGAAATCATCTTCGTCAACGACGGCAGCCGCGACAACTCGGTGGCCATCCTCGCCGAACAGTTCCGCGCGCGCCCGGACGTGACCCGCGTGGTGCTTTTCAATGGCAACTACGGTCAGCACATGGCGATCCTGGCCGGCTTCGAGGCGACCCGCGGCGAAATCGTCGTCACCCTCGACGCCGACCTGCAAAACCCGCCCGAGGAAATCCACAAGCTGGTCGAAAAAATGCGCGAAGGCTTCGACTACGTGGGCTCGATCCGCCGCGTGCGCCAGGATTCGGCCTGGCGCACCATCGCCTCGAAGGCCATGAACCGCCTGCGCCACAAGATCACCAACATCAACATCACCGACCAGGGCAATATGCTGCGCGCCTACGGCCGCAACGTCATCGACCTGGTCAACCAGTGCGGCGAAGTGAACACCTTCGTGCCGGCGCTGGCCTACAAATTTTCGCGCAGGCCCACCGAGATCCTGGTCGAACACGAAGAGCGCTCGGCCGGCGAATCGAAATATTCGCTCTACAGCCTGATCCGCCTGAACTTCGACCTGGTGACGGGGTTTTCGCTGGTGCCCCTGCAGATTTTCTCGATGCTGGGCATGATGCTCTCGCTCGCTTCGGCCTTGCTGGTGCTGATGCTGCTGATCCGCCGCTTCGTCCTGGGCGCCGAGGCCGAAGGCGTGTTTACCCTGTTTGCCATCGCCTTCTTCTTCATGGGCGTGATCCTGTTCGGCATCGGCCTGGTGGGCGAATACGTGGGCCGGATTTTCCAGCAGGTGCGCGCGCGCCCCCGCTACGTGGTGCAGACCATCTTGCAGCACACGCCGGGCACCGACCCGGCGCTCGACCGCGCGGTGGAAAAGCGCCAGGTGAGCCGCCAATGAGTGCGCGCGCGCCCCGCGCCGTCGTGTTCGCCTACCACAACGTGGGCGTGCGCTGCCTGAAAGTGCTGCTCGCCGGCGGCGTCGACGTCGCCCTGGTGGTCACCCACGCCGACAGCGCCAGCGAAAACATCTGGTTCGATTCGGTGGCATCGCTGTGCCGCGCCGAGGGCATCGCCTGCATCACGCCCGACAGCGCGGCCGGCACCGACCTGCTGGCGCAAGTGACGGCGGCCCGGCCCGACCTGATGTTCAGCTTTTATTACCGCCACATGCTGCCGGCGAGCCTGCTGGCGGTGGCGCCGGCGTTCAACATGCACGGCTCGCTCCTGCCCCACTACCGGGGGCGCGCGCCCGTCAACTGGGCGGTGCTGCACGGCGCCAGCGAAATCGGCGCGACCCTGCACGAGATGACCGTCAAGCCCGACGCCGGCGCCATCGTGGCGCAGACGGCCGTGCCGATCCTGCCCGACGACACCGCCTACGAAGTGTTCGGCAAAGTCACCGTGGCGGCCGAGATCTGCCTGTGGGGCGTGCTGCCGGCGCTGCTGGCGGGCCAGGCGCCGCGCCTGCCCAACGACCTCACGCAAGGCGGCTACTTCGGCGGCCGCAAGCCAGAGGACGGCCGCATCGACTGGACCAGGACCGCGCAGGAGGTCTACAACCTGCACCGCGCGGTGGCGCCGCCCTACCCCGGCGCGTTCACCGACATCGGCGGCCAGCGCTACATCATCGACACGGCGCGCCTGGCCAGGCCGCGCGACGGCGTGCCGGCCGGCGCCTTGCCGCCTGGCCTGGCGGTGGTGGATAATCGCATTGTCGGCCTCTGCGGCGACGGCGGCGTGCTGCTGATCCACCGCTTGCTGCACGACGGCGCCGCCATCGACGCCGCCCAGCTGCGCGAGCGCCTGGCCGCCGCGGCCCCGGCGGCGCTGCCCCCCTCTGCAACCCCTGATTGAGTCTCCCTATGAAAAAAGTCCTGATTTTAGGTGTCAACGGTTTTATCGGCCACCACCTGTCCAAGCGCATCCTCGAAACGACCGACTGGCATGTGTACGGCATGGACATGCAGTCCGACCGCATCGGCGAACTGCTCGCCAACGACGCCTACAAGGCGCGCATGCACTTTTTTGAAGGTGACATCACCATCAACAAGGAGTGGGTCGAGTACCACGTCAAGAAATGCGACGTGATCCTGCCGCTGGTGGCCATCGCCACCCCGTCGACCTATGTCAGCGCCCCCTTGAAGGTGTTCGAACTGGACTTCGAAGCGAACCTGCCGATCGTCCGTTCCGCCGCCAAATATGGCAAGCACCTGATCTTCCCGTCCACCTCCGAGGTCTACGGCATGAGCGCGGACGAGCAATTCGATCCGGAAGCGTCGAACCTCGTGTACGGCCCCATCAACAAGCCGCGCTGGATCTACGCCTGCTCGAAACAGCTGATGGACCGCGTGATCTGGGGCTACGGCATGGAAGGGCTGAACTTCACCCTGTTCCGTCCGTTTAACTGGATCGGCGCGGGGCTCGACTCCATCCACACCCCGAAAGAAGGCTCCTCGCGCGTGCTGACCCAGTTCCTCGGTCACATCGTGCGCGGCGAAAACATCCAGCTGGTCGACGGTGGCGAACAGAAGCGTTCCTTCACCTACGCCGACGACGGCATCGACGCGCTGGTGCGCATCATCGCCAACAAGGATGGCATCGCCAGCGGCAAGATCTACAACGTGGGCAACCCGGCCAACAATTATTCGATCCGCGAACTGGCGACGATGATGCTGGCGCTGGCAGCCGAGTACCCCGAGTATGCCGAGTCGGCCAGGCAGGTGCAGATCGTCGAGACCACCTCGGGCGCCTACTACGGCAAGGGTTACCAGGACGTGCAGAACCGCGTGCCGAAAATCGACAACACGATGGCGGAACTGGGCTGGACGCCGACCACCACCATGGCGGACGCACTGCGCCATATTTTCGACGCTTACCGGGGCCAGGTCGGCGCCGCCAAAGCGCTGATGGACTGACGGTTTGACTGCCCCTTCCACGCTACCGGCCACGGCGCCGCTGCTGACGCTGAAAATCGACGTCGATACCTACCGCGGCACCCGCGAGGGTGTGCCGAACCTGGTGCGCGTGCTGTCGCAGCACGGCGCCCACGCCACGTTCCTGTTTTCGCTCGGTCCCGACCACACGGGCTGGGCCTTGCGGCGCGCGTTTCGGCCCGGCTTTTTCAGCAAGGTCTCGCGCACCTCGGTGCTCGAACACTATGGCTTCAAGACGCTGATGTACGGCGTGCTGCTGCCCGGCCCGGACATCGGCCGCGGCTGCGTTGACGAGCTGCGGGCGGTCGAGCAGGCCGGCTTCGAATGCGGCATCCACACCTGGGACCACGTGCGCTGGCAGGACAAGGTGCGCACGGCGGGCGCGAGCTGGACCTCGCGCATGATGCGCTGCGCCGAAGAGCGCTTTGCCCAGGTATTCGGCCACGCCGCCGCCACCCACGGCGCCGCCGGCTGGCAGATGAATGAGCACGCCTTCGCCGAGCACACGGCGGCAGGCTACGCCTACGCCTCGGATGGACGCTCGCGCCTGAACGAGGACGGCTCCCTGCAAGACCCGGGCGAGACGCCCTACCGGATCGACGGCAGCAGCTGCATCCAGCTGCCCACCACCTTGCCGACCCTGGACGAACTGCTGGGCCGCACCATCGACGGCGTCCTCATCACCACCGCCAACATCGCCGCCCACCTGCTCTCGCTCACGGCCGGCGCCGGCCGCGATCACGTCTATACCTTGCATGCCGAGCTTGAAGGGCAAAAACTCGCCCCCATCTTCGAACAGCTGCTCACTGGCTGGAAGGCGCAAGGCTATCAACTGGCCTCGATGGCCGACTATTACCAGAAAGTGAAAGACCTGCCCCTGCCGGCGTTTCCCGTCAGCTGGGGCGAGGTGCCGGGCCGCTCGGGTGAGCTGATCGTGCCCAATCCCCTTCGTAGTTCCACCGCAGCGCGCCCAGGAGAGTAACGTGGCTGACAGCCCATCGACCGCACCCATCGCCGATTTCACCGCCGCCCAGACGGGCGGCGCGCCATTTACCCTGCTGGGGCGTCCGGCGCGCTACACCGTGCTGTATTTCTACCCGAAGGACAACACGCCCGGCTGCACCACCGAGTCGATCGCCTTCCGCGAGCTGTACCCGCAATTCCAGGCGGCCCACGCCGACATCGTCGGTATCAGCCGCGATTCGATGCGCTCCCATGACGGCTTCAAGACCAAGCTGGCGCTGCCGTTCGAGCTGATTTCCGACCCGGACGAGGCCGTCTGCCTGCAGTTCAATGTCATGAAGAATAAGATGATGTACGGCAAACAGGTGCGCGGCGTCGAGCGCAGTACGTTTGTCGTTGACGCTGACGGCAAATTGGTGAAAGAATGGCGGGGCGTGAAGGTCGCAAATCACGCCGAGGAGGTGCTGGAATTCGTCAAGAGCCAGCCCTGAGACCCGGCGCTTCTTGATCTAACTGTTGTTCAACGTCGATTGCGCTAGCCTATTTTGAGTCTTCGCATTGTATTGTTATCCGCATCAGCCACTTGTGGCGCCAGTTCGGCCGACTGTTCGGCCCGCATTCCGACTGCGCCCCCTCTCCCTTTCGTCGGTCATTCACGCAGATATTGTTCCGCGTGGCTGCCCGTGCGGACATTTTTAGACTGAGACCCTGATGCCATTGCCCAAATTACCGACCCAGCCCGCAGCGCTGCTGCTGGCCAAAGACTATCCCAAGGCCGAGCCGCGCAAGGCAGGACCGCGCGCGATCGCGCCGGCCACCGTGCTCGCGCTCGAGCCCGTTGAGGACCTGATCAGCGCCAAGGCCGTCGCCAAGCCGAAATCGAGCCGCCGCAAGGCCGATGTGGTGACGATGGCGGCGCCCCCTGCACAGGTCGCGCCGGCCGCCGCCGCGCCGAAAGCGGCCCCGGCCGCAGTTCCAGCCCCGGCACCTGCCGTGGCGCGTTCCAACGACAGCGTCGACAACGAACGGGGCGCCGCGCATCCGGCCAAGCACAAGAGCGTCGAAGCGGTCATCAAATCGTCGACCAGCCGCCAGGCCGACAAAAAGGGCGTGACGAAAATGTTCGTGCTCGATACGAACGTGCTCATGCATGATCCGACGTCGCTGTTCCGTTTCGAAGAGCACGACGTCTACTTGCCGATGATGACGCTCGAAGAGCTCGACGATCACAAGAAGGGCATGTCGGAAGTGGCGCGCAATGCGCGCCAGGTCTCGCGCACGCTCGACGCCCTGATCGCCAACATCGACGACGACGCCATCGAGCAGGGCATCCCGCTGGCCAAGCTGGGCAACAAGGATGCCAAGGGCCGCCTGTTCTTCCAGACCCGCCTGCAAAACGGCCCCACCTTGCCGGAAGGCCTGCCGGTCGGCAAGGCCGACAACCAGATCCTGGGCGTGGTCCGCAACCTGGAAACGGAACTGCCGGGGCGCGCCATCGTGCTGGTGTCGAAAGACATCAACATGCGCATCAAGGCGCGCGCGCTGGGCCTGCCCGCCGAAGATTACTTCAACGATCACGTGCTGGAAGACACCGACCTGCTCTACTCGGGCATCGTGCAATTGCCGGACGACTTCTGGAACAAGAACGGCAAGGACATGGAGTCCTGGCAGGAAAGCCGCAACGGCAACTCGTCGACCTTCTACCGCGTCACCGGTCCCACCATTCCCACCTTGCTGGTCAACCAGTTCGTGTACATGGAACCGAAGAGTGGCGAATCGCCGTTTTACGGCCAGGTGAAAGAGCTCAACGGCAAAACGGCGGTGATCCGCACGCTGCGCGACTACTCCCACAACAAGAACAATGTGTGGGGCGTCACCGCCCGCAACCGCGAGCAGAACTTCGCGCTGAACCTGCTGATGGACCCGGAGTGCGATTTCATCACCCTGCTGGGCCAGGCCGGTACCGGTAAAACCCTGCTGGCGCTGGCCGCGGGCCTGGCGCAGGTGCTCGAGACGAAGCTCTACAACGAGATCATCGTCACCCGCGTCACCGTGCCGGTGGGCGAAGACATCGGCTTCCTGCCCGGCACGGAAGAAGAGAAGATGTCGCCATGGATGGGCGCCTTCGACGACAACCTCGAAGTGCTCAACAAGTCCGACTCCGACGGCGGCGAATGGGGCCGGGCCGCGACCCAGGACCTGATCCGTTCACGCATCAAGATCAAGTCACTCAACTTCATGCGCGGTCGCACCTTCGTCAACAAGTTCCTGATCATCGACGAGGCGCAGAATCTGACGCCGAAGCAGATCAAGACCCTGGTCACGCGGGCCGGTCCGGGCACCAAGATCCTGTGCCTCGGTAACATCGCCCAGATCGACACGCCCTACCTGACGGAAGGCTCGAGCGGCCTGACCTATGTCGTCGACCGCTTCAAGGGCTGGCAGCACAGCGGCCACGTCACGCTGGCACGGGGCGAGCGTTCGCGCCTGGCCGACCACGCCAGCGAAGTGTTGTAAGTGGCGTGTGCTTGCAACGCAACGCCAGGGTTGTGGCGCCCAAGGTAAACCCACAACGAAATTAATGTGAGTGCGTATTGCCAAGCAGTTAGAACACATTCTATTTATTATTTTTAATAGAATTTGACGATTTGATCCCCCTTCGTGTCGCTGACACCAAGGGGGATTTTTATTGGAAGAAGCATTATTACAATGATAATTTAAGTTCTTCCGGTTTCCTGTCGTTGGCCAGCAGGCTGTCGGCAAGCTTGAGCAGTTCCGTCGTGCCAAGCGACCGTTTACACAAAACTAATTGCACCCTCGCAGCGCCAGGCTTTTGCCCTGCCTGCATGGATGCATGGCGCCATTGATCTTGCGCAAATTTCCAAGATCAAACAGCGCAATACTTGCCCTCGGCCAGTCGGACTCATCTGGCGACGGAGGTGCAATGACACAGCAATACCTGAACGAAGCAGCGGCCGGCATCGCCACTCTGTCCGAGTTCGGCAAGGCCTCGCCGTTGAACCGCCCCAGCAGCGTGCGCTGCCTTGACCCTGGCGTGCAGACGGCACCGGTGGTCGGCCCCGCCGGCCACGCCCAAGTCGTGCCCTCGCCCCTTCAAAAATTCGTCCTGTAATACGCCGCCATGCCCGCGCCCTCGCCAGCCCCGATCAAACCGGCCGAACGCGCGCCGGAAGTGGCCGTCGCCCCGCTCGACACCATCGACCCGAGCGACATTGGCGCCGGCGCCGCCGCCTTCGACAAATGGCTGCGCAAGATCAGCTGCGACTACGTCACGCTGGAGCGCCTGAGCACCGTGGCCGGCAGCCTGCCGGTGATCGGTAACATCATGGCGCTGATCGACACCATCATGGAGTTGGTGGAGGTCGTCCAGAAGCTCATCAACAAGCAGGAAGTCGAATTCCTGCAGTGGGTCAGCCTGGGCATCAACCTGATCGGCGTGATCCCGGTGCCGCCGGCGATGAGCGCGGCGCGCATGAGTTTGCGGCCGGCGCTGCACCTGGTCCAGCAAAAGCTGAGGCTGGGCGTCAAGGATCTCGGCGCCGCACTGGTCGAGGTGCTGGTCATGCACCTCAACGCCAGGCTGGCCGGCGAGCTCGAGACCTTCATCGACAGCGCACTGGGCAAGCTGGCAGGGATGCTGCACGAGTGCGCCAATCTTGCCGACGGTATTGCCGACGATCTGATCAGTATCCTCAATCGCTGCATCGGCAAAAAACCGATGTTCGAGGTGGCGTCCCGCGCGGAAGTAGAGGGCAAGCTGCACGACCCCAAGGTGGAGAGCAGCTGGCGCCGCATGCTTGGCGCCCTCGACCAACAGTACAAGAAGAGCGCGAACTACCTTGTCGCCGTGGCGGCGAGCCAGCTGCCGGACAGCGCGGTAGCGGGCGTGACTGGCATCATCGGCCACCTGACCGACTTCAAGCCGGCGTTTCGCGGCAAGCTCGTCGCCCTGGCCGACGAGCGGGCGCAGATGAGCATCCGCTGGATACTGATGCGGCTGCGCGACGCGGTCCTCAAGCACAAGAAGCGCTATCCGGCAATGGTGCCGTCGGCCAAGGGGGCGGACCACAAGAAGAACAACCCCGGCCACGAACTGGGCGCCATCGGCCGACAAAGCCCGGCCACGGGCGACGCCAATGCCTGCAAGCTGTGCCCCGCCAAAGGCGGCACCGCGCACTCGATCAGCTTCGCCACCGGCGC